>CAKZPK010000463.1 GCA_937139035.1 uncultured Crocinitomix sp.
CATTTAAATAAGCTAAGTGGTCATCATAACCGTAGATGGAAGCGTAATGACCTGCAAAATGAATTTTAGTCGTGAAATAATCTAAATGATAACAATCTAGTTTTAAACCTACCGCTTTTCCTTGTTCTATATTTTCTTGAACATTCTTCCAAGCCTTTTTTATAGATGAAGTTTCTTTCACTTCGAGATGCAAATTGAGGTTTCTACAAATGTTTTTGGTTAACACATCTGGTTTAACTCTTCCACCAATAAAAGGGAAGTCCATAATTTTCATATTCCAAAAAATATAACCTAAACCTTCTCCAAGACCAAATAACATAGGTTCTGAAAGATTAATACCAAGTTGATATAATAAACTTCCAGTTGTTGTTGTTTCACAATGTTGCCCGTTAAATGCTTTAAAATCTTTAATTATCATATTATTTTATTGTTTGTTTTTTACAAAATTACGTTTGAGTTATGACAACTCTATGTCAACTTCTCAAACAGGTAAGATTGAAATATTGTGAAAATATATTAGGACGATTAACATATGATTCAGAAAGGACAAAGAATCGAAATAAAGCTCAAGACATTCGGCAATACATTGCTGCTGCCAAACGGGAAATTAAGCTATTGAGTTAAACCCTTGAGTTTTTTTTTAATACTTTTAGAAGTATGACATTGTCGCGAATAAATGATAAGTTAATTAAATTGATATTAATCAATTTATCTTTTTTATTCCTTGGGCATTGTTATTCTCAGGAATTGGATTGGGTAAAGACAATTGTTGGGGGAGATTCTCAACATCCTGCTTGTATTGCTCTAGATCACGAAGGAAACGTTTATAATGCAGGAACGTTTAATGATACTGCAGATTTTGATCCAGGAATAGGTGTGTCAGAACTTGTTTCATCTGGATATTCAGATGTTTTTATCCAAAAGCTTGATAATGACGGTAACCTGATTTGGGTGAAAAAATTTGGAGCAGAAAATTTTGAATGGGTGGATGGTTTAGTCATTGATGAGGAAGGGAATTCCTATATCTCTGGCACTTTTGATAGTGATATAGTCGATTTTGATCCGAGTGTAGCAGAATTCAATTTGGTAAACTCAGATACCACTAGAATGATTTATGTACTTAAACTTGATCCTGAGGGTGATTTTGTATGGGCAAAGGCTATTGGTGGAGATGATAATTTAGTTAATTCAGTTAGCGATATTGCTTTGGGAGATTCCAATGTATATATTGCGGGTTCATACAGTGGTACAGTTGATTTTGATCCTGGTCCCAGTTCTGAATTCAGGATGAGTCCTTATCCGGCTCTTGACAATTACAATTATTATGTAATGAAATTAGATCTAGATGGGGATTTTGTATGGGTTAATTCCGGCGAAGAGGAGGGACTTTCCAAATCAATTTCATTAGATTTAGACTCAACTGAGAATGTTTTTCTAACGGGTTTTTTTAAAGGTCTTGTTGATCTGGATCCTGGGGAAGACATTGCGTTATTCTCAGCTTTAACTTCCCCAAATACGTTTATCCAAAAATTAAATTCAGATGGGAATTTAGAGTGGGTTAAATCGATCGGTGGTGAATCGAGCAATACTAGGCCACGAGGATTAAAAGTTGATCAACTAAGTAATGTCTACCTCACTGGTTTTTTTTCTGAAACGGCTGATTTGGACCCTGGACCGGAGGAACTTTTGATTACCTCTGAAGGTTCGAGCGATATTTTTTTTATGAAATTAAATTCATTTGGAGACTTAATTTGGGTTAAAGAATTGGGAGATGCTCTTAGTGTTGAAATTGTATATGGTTTTTCGTTAGATAATCATGCTAATATATATGCTACAGGTGGTTTTACTTCAAGTTTAGATTTTGACCCGAGTCTGTCAGTTCATGAGCTTCATTCTAATGGTTGGCGTGACGCATTCATTATGAAATGGGATAGTAGTGGGGTCTTTGAATGGGCTAACAGTATGGGGGCGGCTGACGAAGATTATGGTATTGGTATTACCGTGGATAATGACGGGGCAATATACTGCAATGGAAGTTATCAATCTGACGTGGATTTTTATTTTGGACCTGACACTTTAATTATGGAAGGGGAAGATTACTCTAGCATTTTTGTCGAAAAATTGATTGCCTGTTCGTTAATAGTAGATACACTAAACGTAACTTCTTGCGATAGTTATAGTTGGGTTAATGACAGTACTTACTCAAGTGATACTTCATTGACCTATTATTTAGACTCTGGATCAGGCTGTGACTCCTTGTTAACTCTGAATCTTGTGATTAATCATTCCAGTTATGATTCGCTCATTGCTAGTGCTTGCGACTCATATATGTGGATTGATGACCAGATCTATTTCTCAGATACAACTACGACTTTTGTACTTACAAATGCGGTTGGGTGCGACTCGACAATTACATTGGATTTGATTATAAATGAATCTGATTCCATTACGGAGATAATTTCTACTTGCGATAGCTACACATGGATTAATGGAGATATTTATGTCGAAGATACTATGGCCACTTATACATTACTTAATAATGCGGGTTGCGATTCTATTATAATACTTGACATAACAATAAATGAACCTGATTCTACTACAATACTAATCGAGTCTTGTGATACCTATACATGGATAGATGGTAATACCTATACCTCAGATACAACAACCAATTTCATGCTGAGTAATATGCATGGATGTGACTCATTAGTTACGCTTGTTCTTGAGTTAAACTATTCAAGCACTTCTTTTGAAACAATTGACGTTTGTGACTCAATAATCTGGATTGATGGACAAACGTATAAAAGTGATACTGTAACTACCTACCTTCTTACGACTATTGATGGCTGTGACAGTTTGGTGTCATTGGATTTGTCTGTTCATACACTTAACACAAGTTTAACGATTACCGATACTTCAGTATTTGCAAATATGGAAGGTGTAGAATATCAATGGCTAGATTGCAATGCAGGGTATGCAATTGTGCCAGATGAAACGTCAGATACCTTTATTCCAATTGAAAATGGATCCTACGCAGTGCTGTTGACATTAGGCGACTGCTCTGATACTTCAGAGTGCGTAACATTCAATACATTGTCTGCAGCTGAATTTTTAATAAATCGGTCGGTTTCAATTTATCCCAATCCAAGTAGCGGACAGATCAACATTCAAATGGATGGGTTAGATTCTTTTGGAGTAAAAGTTTTTACCATTACTGGGCAGTTAGTTTATCAGGATGATGATGTTACAGGTACTTCTTATCAATTTGAACTAAGAGAAAATAATGGAATCTATATTATTGAAGTGGACCTATTGGGCAAAAAAGAATATCATAAATTAATTTTGCACGCAAACGACTAGAGTTTCCAACTGAGATACTAGAGATCGTGATATTTCAAACTATTTGCGCGGGGTGAATCAGGATTAATTATTTACGATTTTCCAACTTACAAACTCACCTGAAATACTTTTGTTTCCATCAGAGCATTCAAATGAAGCATCTCCACTAATTTCATTTTGGCCTATACAAATGCTGCTTGAATAAGTGCAATCATTTTCTTGTTTATTGTTAGAAATACTAAACGTTGCATCTCCAGCTGATACTTCAAAGGTTACATCTTGTTCCGCGCTTATTTCAATAGAAAAGAGACCACAATCTATGCTGACGGAGACATCACCTTCATTTGTAATGCACAAACTAGGTTTGCAAGCCTCTGTGCTTGATTCAACTATCTCCTTAAAATCATTCGCATTTTTTACTTCTATTTTTATTATAGATGGTTCAACTAAGTCAAACGTATATTTTGAAAGATCTCCTATTGCCTCCGCATTAAAAAGCATAGGCAATGCCTCTAGTGCTATGTAGTGTTCTTCGTTGTAAATCGTTGCAGGGTCAAAATCCTTTTTTGAGAATTCTCCTTTCAATTGTGCTATGAATTCAATCCTTTTCTCTTGATCCAAACCGTTGAAAATGAATAATAATTCTTCTTCATTCTTTAGAACAGAAGTAATTAAGTCAGCCAAGTCAGCTACATGGTTGGTTTTTTGAAAGGGCTGTGAGCGACTGTGAAAAATGGTGTAACTTCCATCTACCGTGTTGTGTTGAATGAAAAATATTTTTTTCTCTACAAATACCGAATTTAATTGATCAACTGCAATTAAATCTAATACGGTAATTTGATCTTCCGAACTGATGGACGGAAATTCTCGCTCGAACTGTTTAATAGCATTAGTGTAGTCAGTCAGCACAGATCCTTCCCCGCTAAGATATTCGAACTCTTCTAGCGTGTTATATGTCCAAACTTCATCCTGTAATTTTTTATGTGCTTCAAAATCAAACTTAGATTTGCCATAAATAGCAGTCTTTTTATTCACGAATTCGGTGAAACGGATGGGTAGTTTTTCTTCAGTGTCATGAATTACGAAAATTTCTTTATTATCTAAATCTATTCGTTTAGACTTTGGGTTGAGCAGTGTCATTTCATAGACATTTTCAATACCTTCGATTTGCCATCCTTTATCAAACTTTCGAATTATTTTTTCTCTTTTATCTGCATTGGTATTGAATATAATGTGTTTGTAGATATCGTCAACAACTGGAGTTTCTGCAAAAAGATCAAGACACAAAGTGTTTAATACATTTTCACCTACTGCATATTGCATGTTTGAAGGTAAAACTGCCATAGGCTGTAAAACTCTATTATTGATCTGCCCGATACTCGGTAAAACCAATATTGTCATTTGAAATAGTAAAAAGATAATTTTTTTCATAGCAATTTATGCGTTTTGTTTAGACGCTCCTTTAAAAGAATATTAGAGGAATTTCTTTTTGTATCGCTTACATTATGTAAATAAAACCAATATATTTTTAATTAGTAACAGTATAAATACTCTACTTTGCATCACCGGATTGATCGAATTCATCTCGTGGTATAAAACGAAAAATGCCCCAGAGGGCAAGTTTCGAACTTTAACAAATTAATGAAAATGTCAATATAATAAGACCGATCTTAAGCAGATTGACTTTAAAGATGTGAACCCGTCTTCGCTTTAGCTTAGCTTAGCTTAGTGAAAGTGAAAAGGATATTAAAACTAACGTTTATTATAAGGGCAGTAGAGGCTTAAAATGCACTTGCTTTTTACATTGTTGCGCGTCCGCTTTTTACCGTTTAATTCGGGGAATGGAGACCTAGTCTATTTCCTTCTGTGTCCAAAAACAAAGCAAAAAATCCACTTTCATCTGCGTGAGCTGTTTTCGGCATTAGGATTTTCCCACCATTTTTCTCAATCTTATCAAGAATGTTCTGAAGATTATCTCCACCGTTTAGATATACCGTTATTCCATCAGTAGAAGGTATGTATCCTTCACCTTTTACAATAACTCCAGTTACCATTTGCTCTTCGTATGGGAATATTCCCATTTCCATTCCTGGCATTTCAATTTTTTCAATGTTAATGCCTAAAATCGCTTGATAAAAATTTATTGCTCGTGAAATATCCGTTGCTGGAATTTCAAAAATTGAAATATGGCTTTTCATTTCTTTTGTTTTTAGATTTGATTCAACTATGATAGTCTCGGTTTGAGATTTGTTTTGGTTGCTACAGGCTGTAATACTAAAGGAAAGAATTATGGCTGTGCAAAGCATGTGTTTTTTCATTTTGTCCTATTTGAATTGATAAGACAAATTTATTTTACATTTAAATTCAAAAATTGTAAAAATGCGACACACGAACTATTTGTAGAAAAGTGTAGAAAGTGCCATGTTTTCATTGCCTAAAAACTTCTTCGGGTTAATTCCAGTAAACTCTTTAAAGTCTTTTATGAAATGTGCTTGGTCAAAATATTCGCTTTCATATGCAACGTCAGTGAGGCTTTCTGTCTTTTTGTTAAGTAGCAGTTTTAGAGCAGTTTGTAATCGTATTACTTTGCCTAACTGTTTTGGGCTGACACCAATTTGTTTTTTGAAATTTCGTTCAAGCTGTCTCCGTTTTGATAAATTTTCTTTAAGAATTGTGCTTATCGAAGCACTTCCGTTTGCTGCTAAAAGGGCATCAATTGTAGTTTTTACAATATGGTCGATTGTTGTTTTGTTGTTCAGCTTATCTAAAAGAAACTTTTCAACGATTTCTATGCGCTGTTCACTGTCAGTTGCTTCAATTATTTTCCTTTCTAATTCTTTAGCCTTTTTTTCTCCAAACAACAATTCTCTAGGTGTTTCCTTATTTGCTAAGTTTTTAATTGGCATTGTTACAAAATTCGCAAAACCATAAGGGTAAAAACGAATTGCAAAGGTATTTACGTAGCCTGTTGGTTCGATATAAAATGGTTCTATGGTTTGTCCAAGAACCATTGCACGAGGTTGTAGTATGAATTCATTATCAGAAGTATATCGCTTTATATCATCCCCAAGAATAAAAGCCATTTCAATGCATCCATCTGGAATAATCCGTTGTCTTTGGGCATCAGGTTCAGCTGGAACTTCTAAAGTCCAATAACAGCTGATAAGAGATTCCAAATCAGAATGTGGTTGAAATGTTTGGTAATTCATTTATAGTTCCTTTTTTTGAGTGACAGATAGCGATATCTTAATTTACATTTAGTGATTCGATTATTAAATTCATTTTCTCTCGTAATTCCGAAAGTGGGTGTTCAGGGAAGTCCTTGTCAAAATCTTTGTTTTCAGCAAAGTTCATAAGACTTCCTTTTCTAAAGTCATTGTCGAAAGGGTCTTTTAACCATCCTATGATTTTTCCGTTTTCGTCAGATTGAAAATCGGGATTTAACTCCATCCATTTTGGGAATACAACAGATTCTCTAATTCCAGTCGTACCCATTTCGCATATCTTCAACATTATTAAATAATGCCCATTTTGGGTTGGAATAATTAACCTTCCAATGTAACTCATTCCAGATGGTGATTGTGGTTCTTTTGTTATTAGTTGAATTATTTTGTAGGCTTTCAAGTAATAAAAATCACATTCAATGATCCCTCCGTTTGATTCATTTACGACCTCAGCCCTGATTTTATTTACTACTTCATCAATCTTCGAATTTATATTAATAAATAATGTTTCATAATATTCGACTCCAATGAAGGCTGTTTGATCATTCTTTATCCAGCTTTTAAAAACTGGAGTATTGTCTCTAAGTTTCCAATCAAAGTGATTAAAAGAAACTCTATCTACAGGATTTTTTTTTCGATTAAATAATTGAATCATTGCTTTACTATCAGCCTAAAATAGTTAATTCCTCAAAATATTATCCCAATATCAAGTTTGATTAATTTAAAAATAACGATTAATTAAACATATGACGCTACTCATTTTGAGAAGCGGTTGTCATAAAAAATGAGCCAATATTTGCTCTTATTCACAACCCGTCACAGGGGTGTTTTAAACTAATTGTAATAGGATTTAGAAGCTGTTTTTGATTCAAATTTGGAATGAGCATGTTGCATTTGAATGGTTCTAGTCTTCGTTTGAATAAAGA
Organism: uncultured Crocinitomix sp.; assembly: GCA_937139035.1. Taxonomy (GTDB): domain Bacteria; phylum Bacteroidota; class Bacteroidia; order Flavobacteriales_D; family Crocinitomicaceae; genus Crocinitomix. Next base: position 7,490 of record CAKZPK010000463.1, read on the forward strand.
AAATTATGCTGTCAACCCGAAGGGCTGATATTTATCTTGTGCTCAGTTTTCTACTTCGGTATGCTCTATTAGTTTTTTGGGAGCCAAGTATGCCCTTCATGTTTGAGACTTCCGTCCTTATGATAATCCTTTATGCAATGTTGTTTAGGAGCTCCGCATTCATTCGAGATAATGAGCTCAAATTTGAGCTCTCCTGTCGGGTAATATTGTTTGAAATTACTCATGAATCCTTCAGATGCAGAGAGAACAGATCGAATATTTCCGTTTTTGTACTTCGTCAAATATTCTCCGTTCAGAAGAATATAATCCCCAAGCTTTGAAGTATTGTTATCCGGAAAAATAATTGGATGTTTTTTGGAACCATAGCCTTCTCCAAATCGATAGAGGTAAATATTTTGCAAGTAATAATTGTACATACAAAGTTTTGCTCCACTACTATCTTTAAGTACTTCCAGATTTTCATCTAAATAAGTAATCCACCAGCCAGTCTTTTTCCCATCTGAATCAAGGTGGTTTAAGGTGTCGGATTGACCATAAGAATTTATAAAACTGGAGATGATAAAAAAAGTTAGAGCAATATACTTATTCATAATTCACAATGGTTTTTATTTTTAAATGTTGCAATAAAGAAAAAGTAACCTCTATACACTATTGTAATTGAGCTGAAGGTTTAGCCTAAGACTATAGTGTTGTTTCTTTTATTTGTTGTTGTAGACGTTTTATTCTTAGTGATCCAAAACGGGGATATTTCAAACTATTTGTGGGAGGATTTAGGGTTGTTAGAAATTTCGGTATCCCAGCACAAACCCTAATTCTATGCTAACCCATTAAGCGTTTTCTTCATTTCCAAGATCGAATTCGTATAAGCCGATATTCTTCGATCTTTCCCAACATGAATTGGGCTTCCATTCATTATGTTTGATGGTTTTGCTCCAAAAGCTTCATCAAGCGGGCAATCATTTTTTATATAAATCTTATTCTTCTCGTAAGCTAAAGCTAGATTTTCAACATCACATAAGTGACCTCTAAGTTCTGCGCGAAGAGAACCATTATTTATGACTATAACGTTCATCTTCAGGATACCAATAACCATCTAAACTTGGCATCAAAGTTCCATTTTCATAAGCTTCAATATAAAATTCTTTTGGTCTTGCGGTGCCAAAATTGACGACCCTCCCAGTTTCTTTTTCTACTAAGAAAGGGCCACTTGGAACATGGTGTTTAAATACGCCTGTTTCCATGTACTTTTTACTATCATATGTATATATATTTCCATAAGGTTTCTTTAATACCGCTTCGTAGTAAAGTTTCAATTCAATATGATCATGACTACTAAAAGCCAAAAACTTTTCTGCTATTTCTAACATTTCTTGTTCTGTCAACATATTTTTTATTCTTGGTTTCAAAATGCTAGGCTCATAAAATTACGGATTTATACATAAAAAAAACCGCCTTGCTTTAAATTGTTGCAAGGCGGTTGGTTTATCGTGTTTAAGGTTATTCGCCTCTTCGTTTAGTATTATCAAAAACGTATTCTCTCATTTCCAATAATTCATCTTCGGTCAAATCAGGATTATAAGTAATACTACCTTCATTGAGGACTAAAAATTCTTTAATCTCCGGAAGATATTCGAAAATTTGAATGTATTTCTTATAAACGTATTCATTATCAACGCCATCTGTTATTAACGATAGTTCTTTAATATTTGTCTTATAAGCGCTATCATAGAACGGGTCCATCCATCTTTTAATCAATCTTAAATATGGACCTAGCTCTGAAAACCCGCCCATAGCTTCATCAGCTTTTAAAATGTAATTACAATCTTCTAAGGATAATTTATCAGGAGTGTAAATAATCATTTCTCGAATTATTTCTTGAATTATTGGTTTCATTTTCACGATTTTAATCGACCATTTCACTGCCTAAAAACCGCCGTGCGGTTAATTACTGCACGGCGGTGATTGGTTATCATTTTAATTAAAGTTTATAATAGAGTATTACTTTTTCTGGATTCATTAAAAGAGTCAATCCCTTATCCGTAACCTCAAGTCTATCAATTGGGCTATCATCAATGCTATAAATTGTTTTTTCGCCTTCAACCGTCTTTTCATAACTTATATCTTCCAGCGCTTTCTTAATAATTTTTTCGGGAATATTCTCTTTGAAATTTATAATTACTTCCTTCTCATAATTGTCTCTGTTAAGATCGCTCTCATCATCTTTTAAAGGTCCAATTAACATTTCTGTTGCAAAATATTCAATATCATCTCTGAAATATTCTTCATGACTCGTTCTAGTTTCTGTTTCTTTAACGGATTCACCGCAAAAAGAATAAGAAAGTGAAATTACATTTGGAAACGTATCCCGAAAAGCAATTATAAACATATAAACAAAATCTTCTAATTTAGATTCTTCAGAAAATTTTCGGAATTCGTTTTTCTCATTCTCATATTTATTCTTCCAGGCCTCATATTCTTCATCTATTCCTGCCACATAATAATTTCGTATCAGTGGCACCTGGTAAAGGAAAGACAAGTCTAAATTAAATTTATTTTTCATAATTATAATATAATTAACTATAGTGTATATATTCTACTGAATCCCCAAGTTTTTCTATTGCTAAATCTGCTTTCTTCAATTGATATTCTGGTGAGCCATATTTTAAAGCGAAAGAATACAATGCCAAATTAAAACAACTACCGTGGAATCTGAGCACTTTATCAGATAGGGTTGTTTTATTTTTTAATAAAATATCCAATTATCATGGTAAATATTGGGTAGTACCAGTAGCATGGTTATTAATACTTAGTTCAATATTTTATTTTCTTTTCATCTGGAGCTTAACTGGAACTAATGGAATTGGTGATTCCTTTAATAAAGCTTGTTCCAATTGGGTGAATATTTTTTTATTCATAAACCCAACCCACAAAATCGATTCTCTGGTGATTGATGGTGCCACATTAACCAACAATGCGAAATTCATTGATTGGAGTTTTAGATTAATAAGTGCATACCTATTATTTCAAACAATAACGGTATTCAGAAAGTTCAAAGAATAATACCATTGACAACAATTACAATTTGGATTAGTTATGTAAATTGCAATTTATAATTAACCTCAATTCATGAAAACAATTCTAAAGTATATACTACCAATCATTGCACTCCCTAATCTTTTTCTGATAGTTGGTTTTGTTTTATCCGCACTCTGGGCATCTTGGGATTGGTTGATAGGTTATGACCTTTCTAATGCATGAGTGGTTGGTTTTATATTTGAATATTTCACAAATCCTCTCTTGCATTATAGCAAAGAAATTTTAGGTACTGTTGATAATTGGTCAACAATATTAATTGGTTTATCCATATGTTTTGCAACACTTATAATCTCTTTAAAAATTAGCAATAAAATTAAAGGTGAAGAATGAATCAAACTTTGGAAGATATACCCAAGAGAAAAAATCTCCCCTATTTTTTTGAGATATCTGAGATACATTTTTAAATGTTTATTGGTGGTATTATTTGGTTCCATTCCCAAATTCAAAAAATGACACCTATTCCAGACAATGGCAAGTTGGATTAATCCTTGCACACTGGGCATGGAAAATTGATGGTTCCTTTGGTCTATCAAATAGTGATATATTTTGTTTTATGAAATATGATTCCTTTTTTTTAAATGGTGATTGATTGCTCATAATTATAAATTAATTGGTTTCTACTATATACTAATACGATTGATAAATGAATTATGAGAATTTTAAATTGGATTTATTTTTCAATACCATTTCAATATCAATAGATTTTGGAGGGGTCGTTTGAGGGGTCGTTTCGGTGAATAGGCTAAAAGGGGGTAAGGGCGGGTAACCTCCAAAAACAAAGGGGTCAAGCTAGTTTTAACCATGCTTAACCCCTCTTAAATGGTGACCCTGGCAGGATTACCTTCGGTGATCCTTTCTTGTCCGTGCTGAAATAGCAAAGCTCAAATCTCTTCGCGATTTGTTGCTTTCTAGTTTGATATTACTCAACTGAACAAGTTCATCTCGTATATAAAACAAGAAAGCCCGACACCAAAAGTGTCGAGCTTTACTCTTATCCGTGACCCCTATGGTCGTTAGTTCTAACTTTTGTAAGGAGAGTTTGAATGAGGTCGAAGAGGTATTTTCTTAACTGTAGGGTAAATTTTGTGTTACTTTAAGGCATGCAGTTTACCTGTTGTTAGCCATCTTTTTTACTTAATAATATTCTCTAATCAAACATTTGAACATTCATATAATTAACAAATTCTTGGTCACCAGCTTTTCTTCTGTTGGCATAAAGTTCTTCCGCATCAACCCCAAGTGGATAACGTAAATTTGTGGTCCCATCCGTTGCCGCATTGTATATGCCGTCAGCTATGAACTCGGCAGTGCTATACTGCATACCAGTCTTGGCAATATTTGCATTAAATAAGTTTGATGCCTGATCATAATCTGTTAGGCCTTCTTTAGTAGCATAGGACATGGAGCGTCCGCCAAAATCGGTAGATACACCTCCTGGTTCAATTAATTTTACTTGAATACCTAATTGCCCTAACTCATAAGCAAGCGATTCAGAAAATCCTTCAACGGCCCATTTAGAACTGTGATATATACTCATCATTGGGAAAGTGATAACGCCGCCAATGGAAGACACATTTAGAAATGTACCACTTCTATTTTCTCTAAAGTGTGGCAAAAATGCGCGCGTTACATTCATCAGTCCAAAAACGTTGGTATCAAATTGTTGTCTTATTGCTTCTTGCGAAGCAGCTTCAAATGTTCCCAGCAAACCATATCCTGCATTGTTCAACACGACATCAACAGTTCCAAAATCATTAATTATTTGTTCAACAGCTTTTTCTATTGAACTTTCATTAGTAACATCAAGTGTGTAAAGCTTTATAGTGTCAATTTCGTTTAGTTCTGCTTCTTTTTGAGGTGCGCGCATTGTAGCAGCAACATGCCACCCTTTGTTTGCAAAATGTTTTGCTGTTGCTTTGCCTATTCCGCTGCTTGCTCCTGTTATTACGATTGTTTTTTTCATTATAGTGGATTTAGTTTCGTTTTTATATTATTGATTTTCAATTATAAATATTAAGTGTATTGTTGCTCATTTTTATTTTTCTTCTTGCATTTGTCTTGTAGTTTTAAGCAGCATTTTCTTTGGGAAAAAGGGTACTAGCGATAACTGTATTTTCTGTGATCTTGATGAAACTGAAATTACATCTAGTTTTCCTTTAATCATGGCATTATAACCATCTTCTGCAACACTTCTAGCTGAAGCCGGGTTACTATATATTGCTGTCTTATCTACCCCTGATGTTTTTGCGAAACCAGTTTCGGTAGCGCCTGGTAACAAGGATGTTACTGTAATGTTTTTATCATACAATTCTTCTGCCACGGCATTACTTAAAGATAATACATACGCTTTGGAAGCAAAATATACAGCTTGTAATGGTCCTGGTATTAAACCAGCAGTCGAAGAGGTGTTTAGGATTTTACCACTATTACGAGCTACCATACTTGGTAAGAAAAGATACATCAATTCTGTGAGTGAAATCATATTGAGATTTATCATTTGCATTTGGCGATCCCAAGGGAGTTCATGAAACTTACCTACTAATCCAAATCCTGCATTGTTCATCAAATAATCCACTTGAATACCTAAAGATTCTACTTCAGTAAATAGTTCCTTAGCGGCTCCAACGGCACTCAGATCTTTTGCAATTGTGCTAACTTTTACCCCATGCTTTTTTTCTAATTCGACTTGCAATTCATTTAGCTTGTCTTGTCTTCTTGCGACTAGAATTAGATTTCCACCTTTTTCTGCGTGAATCGTTGCTAATTCTTTTCCTATTCCACTGCTTGCTCCTGTTATTAATGCTGTATTTTTCATAAAACCTGATTTTAAGTTCTTAATATTTGATTCAAAATTAGATCCTTTTGAGATGTTTAATAAGCACGAATAATGGAAGGTTTAACACAAATCCCTGAAAATGAAAAAAGGAAGTTGTGCGCTTCCTTTTAGTTTAATTCATTTGTCGAAATTCATGGGGTGTTTTGCCAGTTTTCTTTTTGAAAAGACGGCCAAAGTAATGTGGGTAATTAAAGCCTAATGAGTAGGCAATTCCGCTTATTGAATCTGTTGAACTTAGCAGAAGGTGTTTTGCTTTTTCAATTAAAAAATCATTGATATGCTCTTTGGCAGAACGGCCTGTTTCTTTACTCAACAAATCGCTTAGATAATTTGGTGAAAGGTTACATTCACCAGCTAAATAATCTATTGTGGGTTGACCTGTTTCAATTAGTTCATGGGTTTTGTAATAGTTTTTCAAGAGCAATTCAACTTTAGATACAACATCAGTATTTTGTGCCGAACGTGTATTGAATTGACGTTCATAAAACCTCTGAGAATAGCTCAAGATAAGCTCAATGTTCGACACCAAAACCTGTTGGCTGTGATTGTCAATGCGCTCATTAATTTCATTCTCAATTAAATTGACAATGTTACTCAAAACAGATTGTTCTTTTTCGGATAAATGAAGTGCTTCATTTACTTCGTAATTAAAGAACGTATAATCATCTATTTGTTCTCCTAATTTGGTGTTTCTAATCAAGTCCGGATGAAAGTATAACATCCATCCTTTTACTTCGTTTAACTTTTGGACTTTTGTGACCGTGAATACTTGTTTGGGTGCAGAGAAAAAAAGTACACCTTCGTTAAAATCATAAGGTTTTCTGCCGTAATCGAGTCCGCAGCTAGCGTCTTTCAATGCTATACTAAACAAATCGGATGTGATTTTCAGCCCTTGCATTTCTTCTCCAAAAACGATATCGGCAGTATCAATAATGGCAATTAATGGGTGTGTTGCTTTTCCAAAACCTGAACCTTCAAGTAACTGGTTTATAGATTTTATATGTATGATATTCTTATCCATATTTTGTTTTTACAAAGCTATTGCTTGTAATTTGAATATTATAACACTAATTCCGGT
>CAKZPK010000464.1 GCA_937139035.1 uncultured Crocinitomix sp.
AATGCAAATCTATTTGATAAATTGAAGACTCGAAATTCGATAACTGGGCAGTTGTTTTCAAGCCTTATTGCTTATCCCAAATTTAAAGAACGTTTTCAAAATAGGGTAGATGAATTACTAAGCACTAACCTGTCAGAAGACCGTGTAACGGAGCAATGCAAAATGTTGAAAAATGAGTATTCTGGAAGCATTGATCGGCAAATAAGAAGGTGGCGTTTTATTGATTCAATTGAGCAATGGGAAAAAGATTGCGCCGAAAATGAGACTTTTTTGCTTGAACGCCGTACAATCTATCAAAAACAGGTTCAGGCACTCTAATGATTATAGCGTACAAAGAGCATTCACAGTTTATCATGATTTTGGCAATCATGTATATTTTGGGTGTTTGGGGTGGACCATTAATTTATCCTATTTACCCTTTGTTCCTCTTTCTATACGGACTTCGTGGGCGATATTTCGAAATGTTTATCATTGCTATTTGGACATTGATGTTAGCAGATTATGTACCAGTAGAAAATGCAACATATGATGATCTTTTATGGGCAAAAAAGCTAAAACCATTAGTTCCTTTAACCCTCTTTCTCTTTTTTATTAGAGATAGGGAAAGCTTTAAACCGTACCCTAAACTTTTTGCTTACTTCATCCCTTTTCTGGCTATTGTTACCATAGGGCTGACGGATTCCATCTTTTTTCAAGTCGGTTTTCAAAAGACAATTTCCTTTGTATTAATGTACCTCTGTATTCCTTTATATGTAACAATATTGCACCGCAGGGATCAGCAAAATTTTTGGAAAGCCGTGCTCACATTTATTATTGGGATGTTATCAATTGGGATTGTGTTGCGTTTTGTGGCGCCTGATATTGCCATGAAAGTTGGTCGATTTAAAGGTGTGCTTGGTAATCCAAATGGGTTGGGTGTATTTTTGAATTTAACCTTTATCCTTTGGGTATTAATTCGGCGGTTTAATCTCGCTACATTTACTAAAAAAGAAAATATTTATATTCTTTTCGTAATCTTACTTTCTCTCATTTGGACTGGGTCACGAAATGGAATGATGAGTATGTTCCTCTTTTACGTGATGTATAAAATGATTCAGGTAAATTGGTTTTTTGCGCTTGTATTATTGGCAGCAATATTAACCTTTAATGATCAGTTATTTATTGTTTTTGTAGGAGTTGTAGAGTTTTTTGGTTTACAAGGTTTTTTCAGAATTGATTCGATCGAGGAGGGGTCAGGGCGAGCTATTGCTTGGGTATTTGCTTGGCAGGAAATTCAGGATTATTTCTTTATAGGTGGAGGTTTTGGGCATGATGAGCACATCATGCGACCAAATTATAAATGGCTTTCTATGCAGGGGCATTCAGGTGGCGTGCATAATTCGTACTTGTCCATGTGGATGGATGCAGGTATTTTAGGAGTTACGGCCTATTTCGGAGGTATAATTGCTATCATTGGTAAAACCATGAAAAACAACTACATTATAATTGCTTTTGTTACCTCAATTGCATTCAATATTTATTTTGAATCATGGTTAGTGGCCTCATTAAATCCATTCACCATTATTTATTTAATGATTCTGACCATATTTATAGGTAACTTGACAGGAGAAGACTACGTACAAGATGAATTCAGTATAGCGGATGAGTAGAAAAATTAATAAAGGACGTTTATTTCGCAATGTAATTTTGATATTACTTGTTGTTGGCACAGTCGGTTTGTACCTGTCAAATAAGTATATCAAAACAAAGGGGTTTGAGGGACTTGGAGACTTCGTATCTACCTATCAAACCAATAAAAACCTGGCAGATGGAGTAGAGGCAGAGGAAATTCAATTATTACTCTCAGATGGAGATTATCAATTCTTAAAAGACAAACGCCAAGAAAGTTTGGACCGCGGAATTCAGGTAAACAAAGGAGATAATTATGTGGATTGTAAACTGCTTTATAAAGGAGATACAGTCAAAGGTGAAATGCGCTTAAAAGGGCATATGACGGATCATTTAGAGGGAGATAAATGGTCGTTTAGGGTTAAAACCAAGGATGAGGTGATGGGAATGTATCGTTTTTCATTACAAAACCCGGCAACAAGAAACTATGCTTACGAATGGGTTTATCATGAATTGTTAGAAAATGAAGATGTTATTCATCTTAAGTATGATTTTATTCGCCTCAAATTAAATGATCAGGATTTAGGGATTTATGCCATAGAAGAACATTTTGGACAACATATACTAAGAGATAATGAGCGTCCGCCTGGAGCTATTTTGCGCTGGAATCCTGAACTATATTGGGAGCAGCGTTTGGATGAATTGGACGGTGTTTATTTAGATGAGGGCTATTCAAATTACAGTTCCTCTTTTCCTGAAGCATATGATCAAGGTGTAGTAAAAAAAGATCCTGAATTAATTAAAACCTATCAAAAGGGAGCACTATTATTAGAGCAATTTAGAAGAGGAATTAAAACAACAGCAGAGGTTTTTGATATTGAAAAAATGGCAAGATTTCATGCCGTTATAGATTTGGTGGGCGGATATCATTCATTAGACTGGAGTGATGTAAAGTTTTATTATAATAGCAATACAGGAAAAATTGAACCGGTAGGTTATGAAAGTTTTTCAGTTCGAGAAACCTTTAAAATTGCAGGGCAGCGAACTCCAGAAGCTTATGCTACAGTTGGTTTTAATTATCATGATCAATTGTTTTCTGATCCTGAATTTTTTAAGGCTTATATCCAGTCATTACAACGCATTTGTGATGAAGCCTATTTTAAAAAGTTCTCAACTAAAATAGAAACCGAGCTAAATGAAAAACGGGGGGTACTTGCAGATGAATTTGCCTATATCAAGTTTTCCTTTCAACCTTATTATGATAATATAAAACTCATTCGTGATAATATAGGGATGCCCAAACCATTTCATGCATTTTTACAAACCTCTACTGATTCGACAGTAATCATATCGCTATCACCAGTAAGTGATTATCCAATTGAGATTTTATCATTAACTGTAAATGATAAACGAGAACATTTCTTGGACTCGGGATTTGTATTGCCTCCTAAAGCGCGTAATACTTATGCGCACTATTTTAATTTAACCTTTAAGCATGAAGGGAAAAAATTAAAGAACCTAAAAGTAAAGGCTAAAATTCCTGGAGGAAATACCATATTTGAAGTAACGGTGTCTGATTTACCAATGAAAACGGATTATAATATTTTGGAGGAAAATCCAGAGGATGAGCATATGGATAGTGTTTTAACTTGGGTGAATGATTCGGTGGCTGTTTTTCCAAATGGTCATACTCAAATAACTGGAGTTATTAAAATTTTGGCACATGAAACCTTAGTTGTAAATGCTGGACAATCATTGGACTTTGAGAACAAAGGAAGAATCATTGTAAAAGGAAATTTAAAATTTTTAGGGAATGATTTTGATGAGGTGATGATTAACGCATCTGACTTAAAACAGGACAGACCATGTATTACAATTGTTGAAGGGAATCTCTTAGCGGTGCACACACAATTTTCTAATATTCAAAATAAGTTAATTGAAATGGAAAAGGGAAGCGCTAGTTTTCAGAAGTGCGTCATAGCAGATGCTGAACGGAAATTAATTACTGCTACAACGTCTGAAATAACCTTTGTTGATTGTAGCAGTGGTAATATGAGTAGTCTTGGGTCTTTTAATCAATGCTTGCTTAAAATCAAGCGGTTTTCTGCAAAGAATGGGCAAACTTTCATTACCTCTTCAGGGTCTGATATTGAAATGCACCAATCTAAAATTTCCGGGTATGAATCGGTTTCTAATTTGAATTATTTATCTGACTTTAGTTCGTGGGGTTCTATTTTCGAAAGTAACGGTGTAATTAGTGAGTTAAACAATACATCTACATTTAAAACATACAGTAGTACTATTGTTTCTGGTGATGTTGGGGTTTATATTAACGATATAGTAAAACCTCATATGGTGGAATCTTCTTACATGTTTTATAAAACACCTGCAGGAAATTTAAAGAATGAAGTCTTAAGATCAATTGGATAAATGAAGCTATTTAATTACATATCGATCGTTGCTTTTTGTTTGTTGTCTCTCAATCTCTTTGGTCAATATAAGTCTCCGTTTAATGAAAGAGAAATAGAGGTAGATGGCGCGCAATATTCATTTATAGTCAGTGGTCATTTTTATGGAGATGGTGGAAATAAATCTCGTTTCCCAGTCAATACATTATTAGCTAATTTGGATTGGATTAATGGTTCAAATGCTACTATGTTAGTTTGTTTGGGAGATTTATTTAAAGATATTTCAAATGATATCCCCAATTATAAAACAAGCTTTTTCAATAAACTGGAAATGCCGCTGATTAATACGGTAGGAAATCATGATTTAACGGATAATATTTATCAGGACAATTTTGGCGAAACTGCTTTTTCCTTTGATATCAATACCGATTTGCATTTGGTTTTAGATACAGAAAGAGATAATGGCGACATTTCAGGGACTCAACTTGATTTATTGAAGGATGCAGCTGAGAAAGTGAAAAAGGGCTATGTAAGCAATGTGTTTATTTATACGCACCGCACCATTTGGAAAGAGGCTTATTCTGAAATGGATGGAATTTTTGAAGACAATACGCAAAGCTTGGGTGGAACTAATTATGAGTCTGAGGTATTGCCACTTTTAAAAGAAATGGGGAAGAAAACGCATGTTTATTTGTTTTCTGGTTCTTTAGGAACTGCTCCCGCCTCTTTTTTTCATTTTTATGATAAAGACAATAACATAAAAATTATTGCCACAGCAATTCGAGGTTTACCAAGAGATGCAATGCTGCAGGTTTTGGTAAATGAAATGGGGGAAGCTAGTTTTGTAACCAAGAGTTTGACAGGTGAAGTTTTGCAGCCATTAATACATTATGATGTTGAGTTTTGGCAAACAGAAGTAGGAACTGAACCTTTTAACTGGAAATTAATTCCTTATTATATCGAAGTCATGCTAAAGCACCGTTTTTTCTGGTATGGTGTTATGTTAACTACAATCGGTTTTATATTGATTATGTGGTTTGTGAAAAGAAGAAAAGCTGCTAAGGCTAAAGTGTAATTTACATTATATTTTATTTTTTTTCACCTTCTAATTAAACCATTCTTTAAAATCCAAGTCTGATAATTAAGAACGAGAAGTAATTTACGGGTTAAAGAACTTCATAAAAACGAAGAGGTATGGTAGAAGTTAGACTAAAGGTATTGAACACAATAATATATGTGCTGTTAGGCGCAGTTTTATTCCTCATTTAAAACCTATTAAAACCAAACCTATCTGTTGATAGACAACAGTGAATCAAACTCATCTAATTCAAAAAACTATGAAAAATGTAAAGGTATTACAAAGTGGATTTTTTTTATTGCTTGGAGTATTGGCAATTTCTGCTTGCAAAAAAAATGAAGAAGGGGTAGATGAAGATCTACCAGCGGTTTATCAAAAATTTTACAATATTGATGCTGTTTATCAGGATGGAGATTATATTGTAATAGAATCAGCAGGAATCCCAGATCATAAAAGCCCGTATTATACCAGTACAGAATGGGAATCGGATAGGTATACAGCATATGATGGTACAAATCCTGATTTCATATTAAATCCAAATAGAATTGGAGAGCAGAATTTTACTTTTAGAATTCCAATGAATCCATCTGTAGATGCCACACATTCAGCAACTCCACTTGGACCAATAGGAGTTGCACTAAATGGAGTTGCAATATTTAATCAGTATGCAGGGCCAGGAGATGATTTAGAAGAAGAAATCAATACGTTTGATCAATATTACGGTCATCCAACTGGAACAAAAACCTATCATTATCACATTGAACCAATTTATTTAACGGCTACATTAGGTTCAAGTTCATTAATAGGGTTTTTATTAGATGGCTTGCCTGTCTATGGTCCTATGGAAGATGGTGCGTTAGTGACAAATGGAGATTTGGATGCGTATCATGGTCATTCACATGGAACAGCCGATTACCCTGATGGGATATATCATTATCATATCACGGCAGAAGATCCTTATATAAACGGAGATGGTTTTTATGGTACGGCGGGCACAGTTACGCAATAGCGTTTTAGTTGCACTAGTCTTAGCTTTAAGTTTCGCTTGCAAGTTAGAGGTAGAACGTTTTGACGTTGAAAGCACGCATGGCAAACTCAATAAAGTTAAGGGTGTTTATTATCTGTTTGATGCGCCGCTAAACGGCAGTATTACGACTTTTTTTGAAAATGGAGATACGGCTTCAATAGCTCAATACACGAAAGGTGTAAAAAGCGGAATAACACAGAAATGGTATGTGGGTGGTCAATTGAAGTTTGAAGGGCATTATGTTAATGGGGACTATGAAGGTCGTGTTGCCGAATGGTATCCAAATGGTCAGCCATACAGTTTGTTTAATTATAAAGCTGGAAAGGAAGTTGGGCGGCAACAAGCATGGCAGGAAAACGGAAAGTTTAAAGCAAATTATGAGGTTATTGGTGACCGAAAATACGGGTTAACAGGAATTAAAAATTGTAGCAATGATTGGGAAGAATAGTCTTTTTTTGTTAAGCGCATTTGCTGTTTTTGCTTGTGGAAATAATAAAACCACGGCAGAATTGCCTGCTCCAATAACCGTTGAAAGTTTGCCTTATTATCATACGCCTGACTTTGATCCAATTTGGGCGGTAAATGATTTAGATACTTTGCATACCATTGCGGATTTTAGTTTCACAAATCAAAATGGACAAATGGTGACGGATGAAACTGTTCAAGATAAAATTTATTTGTCTAATTTTTTCTTTACCAACTGCGGTGGTATTTGTCCTAAAATGACCAGAAATATGGAAAAGGTGCAAAATGCATTTGAAACGGATAATGACGTCTTGTTTTTATCACATTCAGTTGCACCAAAGGTTGATTCTGTTGCAAAGCTGAAAACATATGCCAATAATTTTAATGTGAATGACAATCAATGGCATTTTTTAACAGGAAGCCAAAGTGAAATTTATGAAATGGCAAGACAATCTTATTTTGCCGAAGAAGAGCCTGGGTTTAATAAAGATTCTACTGAGTTTTTGCATACAGAGCATTTCATTTTAGTAGATCGAAATAAACACATCCGCGGAATTTATAACGGCACCATTGAATTAGAAATGGATCGTATTATTGAGGATGTTCAAATACTTTTAGAGGAGTAATTATCCATCAATAGTTTTCTCATCATAACCTTCAAATAGAGGGTCGACTTCTGGTTCATCAGGCATGCTTTCATTTTCTTTTGCAGGAATGAAAAATAATGCTAAAAATCCAAGAACAAAGAAAACAATTAATGCTAATACCGAAGTTCTCATATTACCAGAAGTGGCTTCAACGTATCCAAAAATTACCATACCAATTACAATTCCAATTTTTTCGGTGATATCATAAAAGCTAAAGAACGAAGCTGTGTCCTTGGTTTCTGGAATATATTTAGAATAAGTTGATCGAGATAAAGACTGAGTCCCACCCATTACAAACCCAACAAAACCAGCCAACAAATAGAAGTTAATAGGGTCGTAAACAAAGAAGTAGGCATATGCACAGCATAAAGACCAGATAAACAAGGCAATTCCTAAAGTTTTAATATTACCAATTTTTTTAGATGCCCAACTAAATGCATACGCACCAGGAATGGCTATAAACTGTATAAGGAGTACTGCAATGATTAATCCTGCATCATTGGCATTATCTCCTACAAATACTTGTTTTTTTGCAAATAACACCGCAATTAGCATAACAGTTTGCACTCCCATACTAAAAAGGAAAAAGGAGTATAGGTATCGCTTTAAACGTTTTGTGGTCTTAATGAATCTACCTACCTTTTTCAATTCTCTAAAACCATCTCCAAGTATTTTTCCAGTAATCTTGTTCTTAGATTGTGAATTAGGTAAAACGCGATAAGTAAATTGACTAAATCCAATCCACCAGATACCCGTTAAAACAAAAGCATATTCTGCTGGCATGGTATCAGTTTGTATTAGAACTAAACAGATAATTAAAAGAATAGAAGCTCCCGCATATCCTAAAGAAAATCCTTTTGCACTAAGTCGATCATGGTCTTCTTTTTCTGCAACCTCAGGAAGGTATGCATTATAGAATACTAAACTATTCCAAAAGCCTAGACTTGCAAAAAATAGAGATAGCATACTCCATTCCATTACTGTAGGATCGAAAAAATATAAGGAAGCAGTTGCTAAAGCTCCAAGGTAGCAGAAGAATTGTAAGAAACGTTTTTTACTACCACTATAGTCAGCCACTCCCGAAAGAATAGGAGAAAGTATACAAACCATTAAGAAAGATGCTGCAACAATATAAGAGTAGAGCACAGTGTTTTTAATCTGGCTTCCCCAAAACATAACTTCATCTCCATTTACGCCTAAGCCAACTTGTTTAGATGTAACAGATTCATAAAAAATGGGGAAAATTGCTGTGGAAATTACTAAAGGGTATACAGAGTTGGCCCAATCATAGAACGCCCATCCGTTCATTATTTTTTTATCTCCTTTTTTAATCATATAGCAATCTAGGTTTTAAACAAAAATGCTAAAAATAAAGCAGACCCTTTGAACTTATGCAATAAAAAATCCCATCTTGGTACAACCGAGATGGGATTTTAAATCGTTTTATATCTGAATTACTGAATCAACTGGAAGGTAACTCTTCTGTTTTTAGCTTTCGCTAAGTCAGTTCCAGAGGCATCTGCCTTTCTAGTGTTTTTAGCATTTTCAGTTAATACTTTTGTGTAGTTAATTCCGTTTTCCATAAAGAATAATTTAACGGCTTCAACTCTCTCTTCACCCAATGCTGCTAATGCAGGATCTTCATGTTCATTTTCATCAGTGTGCGAAGTAATCATAATTTTTGAACCACGATTCTCCAACCACATTTTTAACATTACATCTAAGTGTTTTTGGCTGTTTTCTGAAATCTCAGAAGAACCATAAGCAAAGTAGATTGAAGTGTTTTTAGCTACTACAGCAGGATCCATTCCTTCAATGCTAGACATTGGAGCAACTTCATAAATGAATTTAGTTTCTGGTTGTCTTGCATCAGCTTCACACTCACACATTGTTTCATCATCAATTGCAACAACTGAAACATTATCAATAAAGTAGTAAGCACTTACAACAGCAGATCCAGAGAATGATTTACTTTTCTTTAAACGTTGGTTTTCTGTAGATCCATTAGATGAGAAGTTACCAATTGTTAAGAATTTCTCTCCTCCAGCAGCTTTATAAACACCACAAACTTCATCCCAACCAAACTGTCCGTTAAATACAGGGTTGTCTTTATGCATTACACTCGTTGAAGTCATAATGCTTTTTGCTTCACTAATATTGTATTGCTTTTTAGAGAAGTTGATTCCAATATTGTTTGAAGCATATTTAGATGCCTCTGCTAAGTTTACATAAAACTTAACACAATATTTTTGATCTTTCTTCATTGTCATTTTCAACTTGGAAGAAACGTAGTTACGCGCCTCCTTGTCATTATAACTAAAAGCACGGATTCCAACATAGTTTGAACCATCTTGAGGCTCTTCTATTCCTAAATTGTTGTTAGGTGTTCCATACCCTTCTTTAACTTTTACTGAAAACATATCAGCTGACGCTTTTGTTGGAGACATCCAACCAACAGCTACTGTTATTGCTCCACCTCTTTTGATTCTTCCCTCCGTTTGTTCAAAGCTTGGATTTTCTACCAAGTTATCCATATCCTGAGCTGCTACATTTAGCATCATACCTAAGGATAAAAACGAAATAACAATTTTCTTCATTTTTCTTTTTTTTTAATTAATTGAATGTGCTTTCACAGTTTCAATAAAACATTTAACCTTTTCTGGGTCAGTGTCCGGATAAACTCCGTGCCCCAAATTAGCAATATGTCGCCGATTACCAAAGGAATTCAACAAGTTTTTTGTTTTCCTTTCAATTGATTTAAAGTCGGAATATAACACGCAAGGATCTAAATTTCCCTGAAGCGTTTTATCCATTCCAATGATTTTCCGACTTTCCTCAATATCCATGTTCCAATCCAATCCAATAGTTTGGCAATCTAACGTGGCGAGTTCCTCTCTCGCATAATACGCACCTTTTGCGAAAACAGTTACAGGAACTTCGTTTATTGCTTCACATATCCTACTTACATATTTCGTTCCAAACTCAGAATAAGTAGACTGGTCAAGGACTCCAGCCCATGAGTCAAATACTTGAATTATGTCTGCACCCGCTGCTATCTGTAGTTTTAAATACTCAATAGTAACATTAGTGATTTGATCTAGTAGTTGGTGAGCAAGTGCAGGATTCGAATATAAAATGCGCTTTGCCTTGGAAAATGTTTTTGAACCTTGGCCTTCTGTCATATAACAAAAGATAGTCCATGGCGCCCCCGCAAAACCGATTAACGGTACACGGTTGTTCAATTCCTTTTTTGTACACTTAATAGCATCTACAACATAGCCAAGACGATCTGCAACGTCTATTTTGTCTGAAACGAGTTTTAAGTCTGCTTCGTTTGCAATTACGTTTTCAAACCAAGGTCCTTTTTTCTCAATCATTTGATAAGGAAGCCCCATAGCTTCAGGAACCACTAAAATGTCTGAAAAAATAATGGCAGCATCTACGCCCAAAATATCAACGGGCTGTATTGTTACCTCCGCAGCAAGTTCTGGTGTTTCTACCAATTCTTTAAAACCACTTAAACTTGAGCGAATAGCTCTGTATTCTGGCAAGATTCGACCAGCTTGGCGCATTAACCAAACAGGAAATCGATCCGTTTGTTCGCCATTAATCATTTTTAATATTGTGTCGTTCTGATAAGTACTCATGCTTATTACCAATTTATTGGTGCTTTATTTTGCAAAGCTAATAGTTCATTTGTTTTACTGAAGTGTTTACAGCCAAAAAAACCACGGTATGCAGAAAGTGGTGAAGGATGTGGTGCTGTTAGAATGTGGTGTTTAGAATGATCAATCAAAGCCCTTTTTTGCTGAGCTTGAGATCCCCACAAAAGAAAAACAACACCTTCCTGTTGCTCGGAAATTGTTTTTATCACGTGATCTGTAAACGTTTCCCAACCAAATTTCTTATGCGAGTTTGGATTAAAAGCATTTACTGTAAGCACTGTGTTTAATAAAAACACTCCTTGCGTTGCCCAGCGTTCTAAGTTACCGTGAGCCGGTGGTGTAATTTCTAAATCACTTTGAATTTCTTTGAAGATGTTTTGCAGAGACTTGGCTAATGGGCGAACAGTTTCTGGAACTGAAAAGCATAAACCATGTGCATGTCCAGGAGTGGGGTAAGGATCTTGCCCAAGTATAACAACTTTAACTTCTTCAAAAGGACATTTCTCGAAAGCATTAAAAATATTTGCTCCTTTAGGCCAAACATCATTTGATGCATAAGCAGCCTTAACTTGATCAATTAAATTTTTGAAATAAGGTTGATTAAAAGTTTCGTTTAAGGCTGATTTCCAAGAAGATTCAATTTTTATGTCCATAAATAGAAACGGTATAAACTGAAAAAAGGTCTAGTACATTATAGTACTAGACCTTACAGTATTTTTATTACAATCTTAAAGACTGTTAACGTGAATTGTCAAGCTAGAAATTAAGTTTCCAGCTTTGTTTTTGTGAATTACACGTCTTTTAGCCAATTTGTCGATCAAAGCAGTTACTTTAGGTAACATCTCTGCCGCCGCTTTTTTGTCTTCAGATGATCTAAGAACCTTAATAGCATTACGCACAGTTTTGTGCTGATACTTATTTCTTAAACGCTTAGCGTTGTTTGAACGGATTCTTTTTATTGCCGATTTATGATTTGCCATAATCTATATTATATATTCTATTCCTTAGTTGTGTTTCGAGCTTTGTGAGAGTTGCCTGAGGTTATCCTCATTATTCAATTCTCAAACTCAATACTCATTTCGTAGCCCATAGGAGAATCGAACTCCTGTTTCCAGGATGAAAACCTGGCGTCCTAACCACTAGACGAATGGGCCGCTACAAATAATTCAGAAAACGTTTTTTCTAAATTTGGAGTGCAAATATAATTCTAAATTTTCTATCTACAAACAATTTGAATATTTTTTTCAAGTAATATTTTGATCTGCCTCAAATTTAAAGCCAAGACGTTTGCCTGTCTTTAATTGAGAACTGTGGTTAAGTGTCTGTAAATCTTGTACAGTAGCAGTTTGAACTGCACCATATGGAGGAATGAATAGATCAAAATCTAAAGCATGAATACTTACACGTAAAATTATATCTTGAATCACTTCTTTGCTTAAAATTTGATGCATAAAGTCTCCATACATGAAACCTAATTGTCCTTTTCCTTGCATTAAAAAGTGATTTTCACGGTTAATAAAAATGCGTCCAATCATGTATCCGATATCATGATGTCGATTGAATTCATAAGAATCAGCAAGAAAATCATAAATCCGAATGATGCCACAAAATCCATTTAAAGGGTTTTGACGAACGTAAGATGTTTGGCTAGCATAATCTTTCGGGCTTAATTGAAAAACATTGGTATGCATGTTAAAAACGATCACATCACTACCAATAAATAGTTGTGCTTCAGCATCTCCTTTTTCTACATAACGCAGCCGAATTCGATCATCTTTAATTTCGTTTTTGATTAATTCAATACATGCACTTAACTCTTCTTTAAAAACCTTAAACCACTCAATGGTTGTTTTGTAAACATCCAGTTTAGTTCCGGTTTTATTTTCAAGGGTATTCACTAAATAGCTACGTCCCTGAGCTAAATGTTTTTCAAATTTATTGTTCTCCATAATTAATATGCTTTTGCAAAAATCACACGTTTCTTAGATGGTTTTCCAGTAACAATGCATTTACCTTCTTCCTCTTCTGCATCCAAAGGAATACAACGTATGGTAGCTTTAGTCTCTTTTTGAATTTTTTCTTCTGTTTCAATGGTACCATCCCAATGCGCTAAGAAAAAACCAGGTTCGCTATTCAGTTTTTCTTTCAATTCATCATAGCTTTCTACTTTTTGAGTATTGCTTATGTGACGATTTTTAGCAGTTGAGTATAGGTTCTCTTGGATGTCCTCTAAAAGCGTTTTAATGTGTTCTACTACATTATCTAATGAAATAGATGCTTTTTCCTGAGTGTCACGCCTTGCAACTTCAATTTGGTTGTTTGCTAAATCTCTAGCTCCTACTGCTAATCTAACAGGTACTCCTTTTGCTTCGTATTCAGCAAATTTCCAGCCTGGTCTTTTTTGATCATCATCATCAAACTTAACAGAAATATCCGCTTTACGAAGTTCGCTAATAATAGGATCTAGTTTTTCAGAAATTGCTGCTAATTGCTCTTCTCCTTTAAAAATTGGAACAATAGCGACATGAATTGGAGCCAATTTAGGAGGTAATACTAGTCCTAAATCATCAGAATGTGACATAATTAAAGCTCCCATCAATCGAGTTGAAACACCCCAAGAAGTTGCCCAAACATGATCTAATTTCCCTTCCTTATCCGAGAATTTAACATCAAATGCTTTTGCAAAATTTTGCCCTAAAAAGTGAGATGTTCCTGATTGCAAGGCTTTTCCATCTTGCATCATGGCTTCAATAGTATATGTTTCTTCTGCTCCTGCAAATCTTTCACTTTCAGATTTTACACCACGAACAACTGGCATAGCCATAAATTCTTCTGCAAATTTTGCATAAATATCAAGAATTAATTCAGACTCAGTAATTGCTTCTGTTTTACTAGCATGTGCAGTATGTCCTTCTTGCCAAAGAAACTCAGCCGTTCTTAAAAATAAACGCGTACGCATTTCCCAACGAACAACATTGGCCCATTGATTAATAAGAATAGGTAAATCTCTATAAGATTGAATCCATTTTTTATAGGTGCTCCAAATAATTGCCTCACTTGTAGGACGAACAACTAGCTCATCTTCAAGCTTTGCATCTGGATCAACAATTAGCTTCCCTTTATTGTTTGGATCTGCTTTTAAACGGTAGTGTGTTACCACAGCACATTCTTTTGCAAAACCTTCTGCATTTTTTTCCTCAGCCTCAAATAATCTTTTTGGCACGAAAAGTGGAAAGTACGCATTTTGATGACCTGTTTCTTTAAACATTGTGTCTAATTGGGCCTTCATTTTTTCCCAAATAGCGAATCCATATGGTTTAATTACCATACATCCTCGTACTTCGGAATTCTCAGCTAAATCAGCAGTTTTGATGATATCCAGGTACCATTTTGAATAGTCGTCTTTACGAGAAGAAATTTTTTGTGCCATTTTTTGGTATAATTTTTGTAACTTTCTTAAATCAAAACAAATGTAATTATAAGTTTCATCCATTCCAATTGATCGCACTATGAAAAAATTAATTTATTTATTACCTGTTCTGATCCTCGCATCTTGCGCCGGAACAAAAGATGTATATGATGACGTATACACAAAAGTTGAAGTTCAACAACCTACAGAGGTTAATGAAGATTTAGGTTATGCTGACTATATAAAGGACAGTGAAGCTAATTATCAAGTCGAGGTAGACTCAAATGCACAAAATAAAAATGGTCTTTATGATTCATACTACACCAATTCGGGTGATATAAATGTTACGAATTACGACAATAATAATGCCTATAATAATGGTTATAACAACGGTTATAATAATGGGTTTAATAACGGTTCACGTAATGGCCGACTATATTTCAATGACTCGTGGGCATGGAGCCCTTGGTATAATGGTTGGGGATATTATGGAGGTTATTATGGCAATTACGGTGGTTATTACGGCTGTAATAATTGGCGTTATAATAATTTCTATTACGGAGGACACCACCATCACCACAACTGGGGTTGGGGAGGTTATTATGGATATAATGGCTGGGGATATGATCCTTGGGGTTATAACCCATATGGTAACCCTTGGGGATACAATCCTTACGGATATAATAACGGTTGGGGATACCCATACAGTAATTATAATAATAATGGCTGGAACAATGGCTATGGAGACGGAAATGGTAACGGAAACGGAAATTTTGGTCCAAGCAACAATGTAATTTATGGCCACCGCGGTAGTGTTAATTCTAACTCTCCAAATACGACAGCATATCAGCATACAGTAAAAGCTTCTGTTTCTAATGGATCAGGTTCTACAAAACCTTTTCCTGCCTATCAAGAATCTGAGGCAATTGCCTCAACAGGTGCAGGTATTGTAAGTGGAGGAGGTTCAAAACCAGTAGGTTTTAAAGCTTCAGACGTAGTGGGATCTATTTCTGATGGAACTGTGAAACCAGTTTCTGGTAATGGATTTATTTCTAATGGTACTGTTAAACCAGTTACTTCTGGTAATGGATTCGTTTCTAACGGTACTGCTAAGCCAACTACTTCTGGTAATAATGTAGGTGTTGCTACAACTGGAAATCAAGGTGCAGGTTCTGATTTGTCTAAACCAAGTGGTAATACAAATCCGACTAATGGTAGCGGTAATAATGGAGTTGCAAATAATAACACCGGAATTTCCACAACGAAAACTATAAAACCTGGAACCTCAGGAACAACAGCTCCAGTAGCAACTACAAACACCACG
>CAKZPK010000465.1 GCA_937139035.1 uncultured Crocinitomix sp.
AGATGGAACCAACCCTATTTTAGTATACGCATACGGATCTTATGGTTCAACTGTTGATCCATATTTTAGCTCTGTTCGCCTAAGTCTTTTAGATAGAGGTTTTGTATTTGCAATTGCACATATCAGAGGAGGTGAATATCTAGGTGCTCAATGGTATGATGAAGGAAAACTATTGAAAAAGAAAAATACGTTCACAGATTTTATTGCAGTTACCGAGCATTTAATTGCTCAAAAGTATTGTGCCGTCAATAATGTATTTGCAATGGGTGGTAGCGCAGGAGGCTTGCTTATGGGCGCAATTGCTAATCTACGTCCAGAACTTTGGAGAGCAATCATTTCTCAAGTTCCTTTTGTTGATGTGGTATCTACTATGATAGATGAAACCATTCCATTAACAACTGGTGAATATGATGAATGGGGAAATCCAAACAACAAGCATTATTACGATTATATACTGTCCTATTCTCCCTACGACCAATTAGAAAATAAAGCATATCCAACAATGCTCGTGACAAGCGGATTGCATGATTCTCAAGTACAATATTGGGAGCCGACAAAGTATGTTGCAAAACTACGGGAATTGAAAACAGACCAAAATCCGATTCTACTTAGAACAAATATGGATGCAGGACATGGCGGATCTTCTGGAAGATTTGAACAATTAAAAGAAGTTGCCGAAGAGTATGCTTTTATCTTGTGGGTAAACCAATCTAGATAAAAGAGTATTAGTGGACATGACAATAATCATGAACCGTTTCTTCAAACAAAATACTATTACTTCGGCAAATTTTATATTTTTGATAACCACTTGAGTGAATTCAGAGAATTAATAACAAACCTGAATTCTAAACATACGCTATGAAAACCTTATTGCTCCTACTACTTACCTCAACTATTATTGTTGGTAATTGTCAATCAACTGACCAGAAAAAATCAAACTTCAGTCTAAAAATTAATAGTCCGTTTTCCTACCGAATGTTGGAACCGAATCAAAACCTTAGGAAAGTAAGCATTTTGATGGAGGAGAAACAAAAAGGAAACCTTGATAATAGCAAATTAATTATTGGAACTTCATTAATTGCTATTGGAGATTATCAATATTCTAATGCAGATTCAAAGTTTGCTTATTTAATGCGTCATCCTACTTCTAACAACCAAATTGGGCATGTAGTTACAGAAGCTGTTATACACTCTTTTCAAGTATCATTAACTGGTAATGTTACTTCGTGGCTAAGTTCACATGCAGAAATTTTATATAATCCTGAACAAAGTTTTGGTACAGGTTTAATCACCGACTTGGAACGAAACCAGTTACAATTGAGAAAAGGATTTATTGCCATTGGTGATTTGCGTAAATTCCCTATATATGGTGCATTAGGTAAAATGGACTCTCCTTTTGGTCAAATGGGCTCGGTTAGTCCATTTACGAACAGTACTATTTGGCATGCCTTTGGTGGTTTATGTTATGGCGCCCAAGTCAGCTTCAAAAAATGGAACATTCATGCCACATTAATGGCGGCACAAGGTGGTGCACAATTTAGAGGGATGAATACACTTGTTGGTGACTCTACGAATATTCCTTCGTTGGTTAATAATTTTACTGCCGACATTAATTATACCGTTTTCTTTTCTGAAGATATTTCTCTTAATTTCGGGGGATCTTATTTACACGGCTCAACTTATAATCATTCATTTCCAGTAAAGCATTTTGAGCCAGGAATTGATAATAATCCAGCCGTAACAAGCTATGGAATGTTCAATTATAAAAATAGAATTATCGTTAAAGGTGGATATGCAAAAACATTAAAAGTTTGGGAAGGAACTCACAACCCTACTCCTCCGCTCAATCAATTTGAAGCATTCAGAGTCTCTTCTTTTGATGCAGGAGCATCCTATCTTTTCAATCCAAACAAAAACATCCAATACACTGCTTCATTTGAGTTTTCAGACTTTGTAGCAGGACCAAGTGGATCACCTTGGGAAAGACAAAACCAATTTGTATTAGGTTTTTCAGCTCTCATCAAACAATCATCTAAACTATTTATTGAAGGATTTAGAACGGATGGATATGCTCCCTTAAACTGGATTAGTGGTAGTAATGCTTTTGAACCATTTCCTCCCGGAGTTACACACAGTCAAGCTGATGCACAAAGCTATGGTATTGTAGTTGGTTGTCAAATTACATTCTAATACACAGTTATAAATAGAATAAATTCCTTTTGTTAAGGTTTTCAGACTACTTACGACTATACCTATCGAAGGTCCACATTATATCATTAAATGACAACATCTGCAATTGAAAAAAACACTCCCTTAGAACTCATAAAATCAAGTTTAACATGGGGTACTGCCCTATTTATTATTAATGCGTTTCTTCAATCCGTTTATGCGATTCAAGTTTGTCCTTATGTTGAAAATTTATCTGAAATAGAAGTAGTTACGGCCAACTTAATCATCACGTTTTTCACAATTGCATTAAGATATTTCATTCTTAGTAATTACTTTAAATCTCACTCATTTAAACCGACCTCTAGAAAACTAATTTTATTGGATACAGTATTTGTATTAACAGGTGGGATGATATGGGCTATTTACAATAGTTTAATCCACGGATTCCCAATTGAAAGTGGTCTCAAAGTCCTCACAGGCTTCGCTTCAACAGGAATGCTAACTGGAATTCTATTATACACTATCCGTAAAGTTCGTTTATTCAAACACACTGATGAAAGTTCGAACTTACCAAATGAACAATACACGTCCATTTCAAAAGATCTTTTAACATTTGCTGTTGTTATTATTATTCTAGTTTTAACTAACGGCATTTTTTTGGTGGTTAAAGACCTTAGATGGATGATTACACTAGAAGAAAGTCAATTAATTTGGGCAACTAAAAGTGTGATAATAGAAGTTGTATTTGTGGCTATTGCTTACAGTTTTTATATCATTCTTATTGCGTCGTTTTATTCTAAATATTTAAAACTACAGTTACACAATCAAACAAATGTTCTTGATTCCGTTTCAAAAGGAATACTCACTAATACGGCAAAAATTTTGGGTAATGATGAGTTTACAATTGTTGCTCAGCACACCAATAAAATGATTCAACAATTACAAGTGCATTCTGAAATTTCGCAAAGTATAGCTTACACTAAAAACCTCCAAAATGCATTACTACCGTCACAGTTACATTTGAAAAAAAACTTTGAAGACATCTTTGTATTATACAAACCTAGAGATGTTGTTTCGGGTGATTTTTATTGGACTGAAAAAGTAGGAGACATTGTTTTGCTTGCGGTAGCTGACAGCACTGGACACGGGATTCCGGGAGCAATGGTTAGTATTGTTTGTATTAATGCCTTAAATCGGTCAGTTAGAGAACATCAACTTACAAGTCCTGAAAAAATATTGGACAAAGCACAAGAGCTAATTGTAGAATCATTTAAATGTGACGACAGTATTGTTAGAGACGGCATGGACATTTCACTCGTTGCTCTTAATCTTAAAACATTCAATATTGAATGGTCAGGAGCTTATAATCCATTATGGGTAATATCGGACAAACCTAATCCGCTTGCTCATTCATCTATTGAATTTTCAAATTCAAATGCTTTAAATATTCTTAATGCAGACCGCCACTCTGTTGGGTATTGCGAAAAAAATCTTTCTTTTACAAAACATAACATGCAGTTGAAAAAAGGAGATCAAATTTATCTTTTCACAGATGGATATGCCGACCAATTTGGAGGAAAAAAGGGAAAAAAACTCAAGATTAAAAAGCTTAGAGAAATCATAGATTCTATTCACCATCTTAGTAAAAAAGAACAACACAAATATCTTGAAACGACCTACGACAGTTGGAAAGGTAATTTGGACCAGGTAGATGATATATGCATTATTGGTATTACCTTATAATCTTCATAAATACACTGTACATCAGTAATAACATTAGGTTTAGCGTTTTTTCAACGAGAAAATTGTGTAGTTTTGCAGCACTTTTTTTAAGTCAATGAATTTCGATCAGCAAAGCAGTAAAGACCTTGAGTTTGATGTTGTTTGCGAATTACTATCCACTTTCTGTAAATCGCAAAAGGCAAAGGCAAATGCTATGCGCCTTAGTTTTTTTGATCAGCCAGCGCTTTTGGATAAAGAATTGGATCTCCTTACAGAAATTCAAACCATACATAATGATGCTCGGCTAAGTTTTCCGCATCCTAATGCTGAAGACATTGACACCGCCTTGAATATCTTAAGGATTGAGAATGGGGTATTAATTCTGAATGAATTAATTAAAGTTTATTCTTTATGCCAAGGCACAAAATTGCTGATTGATTTTGCGCGCAATCAACAGGAGGATTATCCAATCATATATGCAGCATGCCAGCATATTACTGGAATTAAAGATGTTCTAAAAATTATAACAGAGGTTTTAGACACGAAAAAACTAGACATAAAAGATGATGCTACTCCTCGTTTGCAAAGCATACGACGGAAGATGAAAGCGAATAAGTCTGAGATTAATAAAAACTTTGAAAAAGCACTACGGAGTTGTAAGCAAGACGAGCTTTTAGGAGATTCTGAAGAAACTTTTTTAGAAAACCGCAGGTTATTGGCTGTATTGTCGCAATACAAAAAACGAGTACCGGGTAAAATGTATGGCGTTAGTGCTAAAGGTACCTACACTTATGTTGAGCCACAGGAAAGTGTATTACTAAATAAAGAACAAGAGCAATTGAGAATTGACGAGAGCAATGAGATTTTCATGATTCTTGAAAAAGTCAGCTTAAACTTACGTTCTGAAAAAAATCATTTAAAGGCCTTCCAAAGATTACTTATTCGATTTGATTTATTAAGCGCCAAGGTTCTTTTTGCAAAAACCTACAATGGCATTCGTCCAGGATTGAATAAGACTAAAAAAATGCATTGGAAAAATGCTATTCATCCACTACTCTACTTAAAAAATGAAAGTCAAGGAGTCAGCACTATTGGTCAAGAAATGGAATTGGACGAGAACAGTCGTTTCTTAGTTATTTCAGGTCCAAATGCTGGTGGTAAGTCAATTACTTTAAAGACAGTTGGGCTTTTACAAATGATGTTTCAATGTGGCTTGTTTTTATCTATGGATGAAAACAGTAGTTGTGCTTGGTTCAATCAAATATTTTCAGATATCGGAGACAATCAATCGATAGAAAATCAATTAAGTACCTATAGTTATCGTCTAAATCGAATGAATTTCTTTTTAGAAAATGCCAACTCAGAAACGCTTTTATTATTAGATGAATTTGGAAGCGGATCTGACCCTGAATTGGGAGGAGCTTTGGCAGAAGTTTTTTATACAGAACTATATAACAAAATGTGTTATGCAGTAATTACAACGCATTACACCAACATAAAAATATTGACCTCATCATTAGATGCAGCAACAAATGCATGCATGCTTTTTGATACGAAAGAATTAGAACCCTTATTTCAACTATCTATTGGTCAGCCGGGTTCTTCGTTCACTTTTGAAGTGGCACAACACAATGGCATTCCGCTAGATTTAATTGAGAAAGCAAAGGCTAAAGTTTCTGAAAACAAATTAAAGGTAGATGCGCTAACTGTATCCTTGCAAAAGGAAAAATCTAAGTTTAAAAAGATTAATACAGAACAATATCGTTCGCAAAATGAGGCAAAAAAAGCCTTGCGCACTTATGAAGACAAATTGGATAAATTGCAGGCAAAATCTGACCGTATTAACCTTTATATTGAGCAGCAAAATAAGTTTGTAAACGTTGGTAAAAAGTTTTATGAAATTCTTGGAAAATTCAAGCACCATAAAACGAATAAAGCCACCATGGAGGCACTTAAAAAATTGGCTTCTATTGAAAAGTCTAAAATATTGGAGGCAGAAAAGCCTGTCGTTTTAGCCAAAAATCTAAAATCACCAGAATTACCTGATGCTGCCAAAAAGAAAGTTCCAACCGCTAAAGAAATTGCTGCTGAGAAAAAGAAGGCTGCAGAACGTCTAAAAAAAGCCTTGCAAATTGGCGGAACTGTCAAACTGAAGAACCAAAAGGCATTGGGTACATTGTTAGAAGTGAATGGAAAAAAACTAACCGTTCAGTTGGGAAATTTCATTGTTAAAACTTCGGTTTCAGAAGTTGAGATTTAACATATTTGTGGATTAATTACAAAATGACCATAATTAGCATATCAATTGCCTTGGGAGTTCCATTTATGCTTTTGTACGGTCGAAAAGCAAATTGGTATAGCACTACTCTCATACAGTCCTTATTCTTTGGAATGTTAATTATTGGTTTGGTTGGTTTTTACCTGTCTAACACGAATGATTTCCGCTATTTATTTTACGCTTTTCTTACCGTTCCTTTTTATATCCTAATTAACTATTTATTTAAATTTTTAAGTACCCAAATGCACCAGCGAGATTTTTATTTGTGGATAAAATATTCGAATGAAATTGATTATACAAGGGATGGAATGGGTAAAAACAGACCTATAAAAACTTCCGACATTGTCTTTTCAATTTCTCTATTGGTCTTAATTGTTGGAATGTCTGCATTAGGAGCTGTACTATTTGGTAATCATGCGTTATATTATAAATTGATTGAATACTAAACAGCATTCTATGTTGAAATCAGCACTACTTTGCCAAAAGATAACACTGACGATATGATTTATCTCAGTTTAGTTCTCTTATGTAACTAATGTTACACTAAAACCTATTAATCAACTATAAATTGGTGTCAATGTATGTTTACCTTATTCTATGACACTAAAAATGAAAATCAACTTAATTAATTACACCAAACGGTCACTAGCAATACTATTTCTAATTATTGCTGAAACCACAAGCTTTGCTCAAGTCACCCCATTTAATGTAGCTATCGTGCCAATGGAAATTGAAGAATTGGGAGGGTTGCAAGCATATGCATGGGGACAAGCAGATGGGAAATGGCTCATTGTTGGTGGCCGATTGGACGGATTACACCGTAGGCAACCTTGGGCGGCTTTTGATGAAGCTGGACATAATACGAATATACTTGTAATTGATCCAGTATCGAAAGAAAAATGGGCTGCTCCCCTAACCTCTTTACCCACAAGTATACAAGAACAGTTGAGCGCAACAAATTTGGAATTTCAACAAGATGGAGACTTCCTTTATGTTGTAGGTGGATATGGCTACAGCGCAACAGAATTGGATCACACTACTTATCCTAACCTGTGTGCGATTAATGTACCTAACACAATTGAGGCCATTATAAATGGAACCCCATTTGACTCCAATTTCAGACAGATAGAAGATCCACTAATGCAGGTTACCGGTGGTTATTTAAATAAAATATATGACACTTTTTACTTAATTGGCGGACAAAAATTTATTGGGCGCTATAACCCTATGGGACCCGATTTTGGCCCAGGATTCATACAGGAATATACCAACGCTATTCGCAAATTCAAGATTATTGATGATGGTATTACATTAGCAATTGAACATTTGGAGGAAATAATAGACACGGTGAGTTTACACAGACGCGATTATAATGCTGTGGAGCAAATAATGCCCTCTGGAGAAGAGGGAGTCACTGCATTTTCTGGTGTATTTCAATATGATGTAGATTTACCATTTTTAAATTCTGTAAATATTGATAGTGCAGGTTACATTGTTAATGATGAATTCACACAATATTACAATCATTATCACTGTGCAAGACTTCCAATTTATAGCGAATCTAACAACGCTATGCATACCATTTTCTTTGGCGGAATTGCGCAATATTATGATTTAGAGGGCGTATTGGTTCAAGACAACAATGTTCCTTTTATAAACACAATAGCAAGAGTAACACGTAATGCTGATGGCACCATGGCAGAATACAAATTGCCAATAGAAATGCCGAATTTATTAGGATCGGGATCAGAGTTTATTCCTATTACAAGTGTTCCTCATTTTGAAAATGAAGTGTTTGACTTAGATGAATTTACAGAAGACTCAACATTGGTTGGTTATATATATGGCGGTATTAGTAGCACTGAAGCGAATATCTTTTTCACTAATACGGGAGTAGAGAGCACGGCGAGTAGTCAAATTTTTGAAGTTTATATTATAACTGATACCACGTTGGAAGTTGACGAATTAAACCCACAAAGCATTGGTTCATTAAAAATGACTGTTTACCCCAATCCAAACTACGGAAAATTCACAGCATTATATTACCTTAATCAAGCTACAGACGTAAAAATAATCTTACACAATGCTGAAGGAAAAGAACTAGAAAACCGTGTTTTTGAAAATGTTCCTGCAGGTCAAAATAAGTATCAGAAAAAAATTCGTGGTCTTGCTAAAAGTGGTATCTACTTTTTAACTATTGAAACGGCGTATGAATCTGCCACACAAAAAATTATTATTGACAATTAGTATTGCTCAATGATTTTATTCTCCACATAGTATAGACTAAATTATTATTTTTAGATGCGCCTTCGTAAATGAAAACAGCATTAAAATGATAAAGAGCCAGCCTATAATTGGTGTAAATGACGTTAAAAAAAGTGCCACTTGGTATCAAAAATTACTTGGTTGTAGTTGCAGTCATGGTGGCGACACATTTGAAATGTTAATGGATAACAAAGGGGAAATTTTTCTTTGTTTACATAAATGGGGAGAGCATGAACACCCAACCTTATCAAATTCAAGAATTCAACCAGGAAATGGATTAATAGTATATTTAATTGTTGAAGATTTGGACAAAGCATGGGCAAATGCACAAACATTGAATGCAACAATTGAAGAACCTCCTCAACTTAATCAAAATTCAGGAAAGCAGCAATTTAGCATAAGAGATTTGGATGGTTATTACTTAATGATTTCATTATATTAAAAGCCTAAAATGAAACTTACAAAACATTAATCTTGTGGCAGATATTACAAATTATACTGATTTCCAAAATCTCATAAAATCCATTCCTGGAAAGCCCCAAGTTTTGGAAGCGCTATGGGATGGTGATTTAAGTGGGTGGAAATTATATTTATCTGTTTACACTAAAAAGCTATTAAACCGACAATTGAGTGAATTTTATGTTGGTTGTATTAGCCTTGGTAACGATCATAGATTATTCACAGGCAAGGTTCCGCCATGGCCAGAAGCTGAATTAGCAAAAGAAATTGGGGAAGAAGCAAAAAAAAAATATGGTTTGGAATTTTATTTCCCTTCCCCAAACCATCCTGATGATGACTGTCCTTCCTACTTTCAAAAACACAAAGCCATAAATTGTGCTGACTGTGGCAAGTTTATCATTTCTACAACCAGTGAATATCGTCCTAAGGATTGTTGCTACAAATGCCATTTAACACGAGAACAGAATCAAAAAATCATTACTGAAAAAGAGTATAATGACGGAGCCTACTTTTATAAAGTTAAAGACGGTATCTATTCAGAATTACAATACGCATCAAGCTATAAAAGTTTCGATATTTATAATTACACAAAAAATCAATTTGCTGAACAAATCATACCCAATCAAATAAGTGTTGTTAAAATTACAAGTAGTGAGAAATTGATCTATTTAAGAAATTCATTGCATCAGCAAGCTTGCGAGGCTATTCTAAAATATGAAGAACCGGACAGGCAAAAAATGAGCAAATTCTCAACCATCTATCCCATAACCTTTGAAGGTATAAATTATGATTTACAACCTTATTTAAATGAAGTGCACCAGAAAATTTATAAGCTGTTTAGAATATTAGGTTTGTTAGATATTGTCATTGAAGATAAATTTGACCTTGAGTTTTACATCAAAGATAATTTCACATATAGAGATGATGCATTTTTACGAAGTTTAAAATATAAAGATGAGGAAAAAACAACTGTAGACAGACTCAAAGTACACTTTGAAAAATTACTATCAGAAGAAGAAATTAACAAAACAATTCTCAAATTGATAAAAATGGGCTGTATTAATCGGAAAGATAACATAATCGAGATTTCCGATTTGGGTAAAAAAATTATTTAATGCTTTATTAATAATCCCCCCACTCTAAGCCATTATGACACGAATTCTACTCTACCTATTTCTTTTTCTACCAATTGGTGCCCACTTACAAGACACTTATGACTCGCGTAAAGAAATTTCTATTAGAGGAAAAGCTACTTCATTTTTTATTATTGAAGACACCTTTTGGCGAAACGCTAACATTGGGCTTGAATTTCGTCTTAATCATCATTCCGTTGGAATAGACTATGTTTATTTTAGGTTCCGTTATGAAGATGATTCAATTGTGGATGGAATTGAATATTCAAATGGGTATAACTCTTTTTCAAGACGAGATTATATAAATTTAGACTATCGTTTTTACCCGTTCAAAAATTGGCCAAATAAATTTGGAATAGATCCTTACGCCAATGCTTTCATAAAAATTGGTAAAAGAAAAGTTTGGTCTGAACATGAAACCGCGCTTGTTCGTAATCCAGGTTATCATCCTATTAATGAGCAGCGTTCAAATTTTGCAGACTATGGGTTAGCTCTTGGTTTAAAAATAGGTTCTCCAGAATTTGGCATAGATGTAAACATGGGAGTTGTACGAAGAGTTAGTGACATATGGTATGAAAAGGGATACGATTATTCAATTGGCTCTGCATATGAAACTCATAATTTCAGAAGAATGAAATGGGTATTTCACATGAGACTCAACTTATATCTTCGCGTTTTAAATTTCTAGCAAATATTAATATTCGCGTTAATCAATAGTGCAAATACTTGTAATCCATCAACAAAAAATAAGTTAAATACCAGATTTTAAGGCAATTTTCTATAATCCTAAGCATCAAGTTCTATTTTTGTTCTGCGTGAATTTGGCATTATACATATATCGCAGCTTTCGAATTGCTAGCTTTAACTCTTTAAAGTTGCAGTTGTTTATTGTTCTAATAATCAGTACTGGAGCTATTTTCTCTCAAACAGAAACGCACATCCGAAAAAAGGCTGAAATCAAGGATGGCATTGCTCCAAAGTCCGTTGTATCTAGTGGAAATGGCCTATTCTCTGCTCAAAACATGATGTATCGGCATACAATTACACTATACAATCAATCGGGTGACTTATTGGCTAAAATTAATGATGCCGTGCGGTTAAGTTCATTTGGTATTAATAATTACGGGACGGATAAATTAAGAGGGGCGCCAGTAGAGGGAGCATTTACTAAAGACGGAAAATACCTTTGGGTATCTAATTATCATATGTCAGGTGAAGAATTTACAAACCCAGGCTGTGACGATTGTATTGGCAAAGATTTTGACCCCAGTTTTTTATATAAAATTGATACTGAAAATTATACCATTGCTAATGTCATTGAAGTAGGTTCAGTTCCTAAATTTTTAGCTATTTCTGAGGATGAAAAAATCCTAATTGTATCTAATTGGGTTAGTTCTGATGTTTCGATAATTGACCTAGAGACTGAAAAAGAAATTAAACGCGTAACAGTGGGTGCGCACCCAAGAGGAGTTGCTATAACGCAAGACAGCAAGTTGGCTTACGTCACTGTAATGGGTTCTACAAAAATTGCAGCCATAAACTTAGAAGACTATTCTGTTGACTATGTTACCAATGTTGGAAAATCACCGCGTTCCGTTATTTTGGCAGATAATGATTCTACCTTATATGTATCACTGAACTCAAGCAATGAAATTTTAAAATACAACCGCTTTAGTAAAAACAAAAGCTATTGTAAAACGGAGGGAGGACCAAGAAGCATGACCCTTTCACCTGATGAAAAATCGCTTTATGTTGTCAATTATTTTGAAGATGTTTTTACTAAAATAAATACGGATTCTATGCAGGTTGAAGCGGTTGTTGCAACAAGTTCAAAACCAATCGGAATTTGCGGCAATTGGGACTCATCTGAAATTTGGGTAGCATGCTATTCTGGAAAAATTGAGGTGTTTAAAGATTTTAAATTGGAAAAAGAATTGCATCCTCCTACTTTATTTGGGCTTCAATTCCCTTCAATTAACTTCAATTCATCCTTGCTTGTAGATACAATTTCAATTATAGACACGGTTATTATAGATTCTAATTTAATTGCAGAAAAACCGAAAGAAGATACTTTTTTAGCC
>CAKZPK010000466.1 GCA_937139035.1 uncultured Crocinitomix sp.
ATCTTGGTTGTGGTCGCTCATCATGTCTAAAAGTTGGGGGCCTATGACCTATTAACCTTGTTAAAGGTTTGCGGTTGTTTAATAGTGCATAGGGGGTATTTGTAAAATTAGAGCAAAGTGAACGTCTAACCATAATTAATGTAGAGTATTCGGCGAAACCTCATCTGAATACGTTTAAATACCGCTTTTTATAGGTTTAAACACGTATATTTATTTTTTTGTTTTGAATTCAATTGGATATTTTTGATGTAATTGTTTGTACAGGTTGTTTTTACGATCATTTTTAGTGCAAATGTTAACATTGATGTGCCCTAAAATGGTGGGAGGAGGATGAAACCTTACACGGCTATTCATCAATAAGTTATTATATTTACGTCTATGATCTTAGATGCGATTATATGAAATATAGTTTGATTTTTCTTGTGATATTTTTTGGCAATTGCTTTAAGGTATTTGCTACGAATGACATTGGTGCAGTCTTTGAAAAAGCACATGAACTGTTAGCTATAAATCCAGATTCTGCAATTCTGGAGGTGAATAATCTAAATGATCACATTGATTCGTATTCCATAAAAGAACAAGTTCTTTTTCACCACAAGGCGGCAGGCTTTTTTGGGAAAATTGGAGACTTTCAGCGAGAGTCTAGTCATTGGGCGCAGGAGGTGAATTTAACAACTGTAGATGCGGATTCAATTCATAAAGCCGTGTATCGGTTAGGACAATCTTATTTAAATCAAGGTAAATCGGATTTGGCCACGGAACAATTTGAACTATGTCAAAAATATGCAATTGAAAGGATGGATACTTTCGTAGTTGCTGCGACCTATGATGCATTAGCATCTGTTATGAGCCAAATAGGAGATCGTGAAGGGGCAATTGGTTACTATTTAAAATCTATTAGAGTTTTAGAGAAATTGGGAAAAAATTCCGGGTTAGCACAAGCATATATGAACATGGGCGTTGCATATTTTGAGTTAGATGATTTAGAGAAGGCAATGGAATCTCGGAAAAATGGAACGGTTTACGCAGAGCTAACAGGAGATCCATATTTAATTAATAAGGCACGGTTAGCAGTAGCAGGTTCATATAATAGTTTTGATCAACCAGATTCCGCACTTTATTTATTATTGCCTGCAGTTGTTTATTTTGAATCAGAGAATAATCTTCGATTTTTGAATGGTACTTATAATGAATTAGGAATTACTTATTCTAACTTGGGTAAGTCTGATAGTGCAATGATGTACTATGAAAAGTCCATTGCTTTGTTAAAACAACATGGTTACAGTTTTGCCTTGCCTGGTACACTTGTGAACTATGGGCATGTATTAAATAAAACAGGAAAGTATTCTGAGGCCGTGCAAGCTTGTCAAGAAGCATTGCCAATAGTTCGTACTTTAAGCTATCCAAGCTTAGAATCCGAAATTTGTGGATGTTTATACGTCAATTTCAAAGCCGTAAATCAGGCAGATAGTGCCTTGTATTATTACGAGTTACAGTTAATGTTGGAGGATAGTATTAATAATGTTGAGATTCAAAAATCAATTCTAGAGGAAGAAATGGAATCCTCTTTTTCACAAGAAAAGGAAGTGATAATTGCTGATGCTAATGCTGTGATTGCTGAAGAAAAAAGCTTAAGAATGGTATGGGTAATTGGAGCTTTTATTTTGCTTGCAGCTTTAGTTATACTTTATCTTGCGTTTCGTCAAAAGCAAAAATCAAATGCAATTATTCAACGCGAAAAACATTATTTAGACAATTTGTTGCACAACCTAGTCCATGAATTTAGAACTCCACTTACGCTCATTAAAGGGCCAACAGAAGAGTTGCTGAAAAAGGATAGCGAAAATAAATTACTAAGATTGGTCGATAAAAATAGTGATCAAATGTTGAGTTTAGTCAATCAAGTGCTTGACTTTGCTAAGATCAAAGCAGGACGATTAGAGGTAAGTAATGAAATAACAAATTTGCATTTATTTACAAACGATACGATTGCACTTTTTGAACCTGCTGCTCGCGAAAAAAAGGTGTCATTAGCCAACGATATTCAAAACAAAAATTCAACCATAAAAATGGATGGCGATAAACTTTTTAAAATTATTTCCAACCTGCTTACAAATGCAATTAAATATTCAAATGATGGTGCAAAGGTTGTTTTAAAAACAAATGTAACGGGTGGAATTTTAACTGTTAATGTGTCTGATACTGGAATTGGAATTTCGACTGCTGATCAGGAAAAAGTGTTTAATAAATTTTATCAGGTTGATGCAACAATTACAAGAAAAGGAGAGGGGACAGGACTTGGATTGGCCTTTGTAAAAGAACTGGTGCAATTGATGAATGGAGAGATCTCATTAACAAGTAAATTGGGAGAAGGGACCAATGTGCAAGTGAAATTACCCGTTCAAATGGTTGAAGGTTATTCTGAAAGTGTATTGGAAGTTAGTCAAGAAGAAAACATAAAAGCAACAGAAGTAGAAACTGTTGACATGACAATAAACAAATCAAAAGTCTTAATTATTGAAGATAATAGAGATCTGCAGGACTTTTTAAACCAAATATTGACAGCTGAGGGTTATGAGGTGCATAGCGCAATGAATGGAGCGCTAGGAGTTGAAAAGGCTGTAGAAATAATTCCAGATTTAGTTATTTCAGATGTTATGATGCCAGAAATGGACGGTTATCAAGTTGTTCAACAATTAAAAAATAATTTTGCAACTGAACATATTCCAATTGTGATATTAACGGCGAAAGCATCATTTGACAGTATGATTGAAGGATTGGGATCTGGAGCAGATGATTATCTTTCAAAGCCATTCAAATCGCAAGAGTTAATTTTGCGTGTAGCTAATCAAATTAAACGGCAGGAAATATTGCAACAAAAATATTTGCAGTCTAGCAACTCTGAAATCTCTGTAGTTAAACATGCGCTAATTGAAAAAATTGAGGAAATCACAAAGTCTGATTTAACAACGCAACTAACCGTTGAAGAATTAGCAGAAAAATGTGCTTTGAGCCGTTCACAATTACACCGAAAAATTAAATTTATTACGGGTCT
Source organism: uncultured Crocinitomix sp. (assembly GCA_937139035.1). Taxonomy (GTDB): domain Bacteria; phylum Bacteroidota; class Bacteroidia; order Flavobacteriales_D; family Crocinitomicaceae; genus Crocinitomix. The sequence goes on from CAKZPK010000466.1 coordinate 3,056, forward strand.
TTCTACCACAGCTTTGCTTACGAAAATTAGGTTAGATTTGGCACTAATTGATTTGCGAAAAACAGACCTTACGGTAGCAGAAATTGCCTATAATTATGGCTATAATGACCCTGCTCATTTTACCAAGTTATTTAAAAAAGAATTTTCAAAAACTCCTTCTGATGTTCGGAAACAGGGAGTTTAGAGTGTTTTTGCAACATAAATACAAGCATTTGCAACGTACAAGCTATAGCTGAAAAATACATTCCACCTAATTTTGTCCTGCTACTTAAAAAGGACAGAAATGAAATTTAAAAAAATACTATTTACCGCTCTAATTGGGTTAATAAATATAGTTGGTTTTACTCAACCGCATTCTGAATTTTTAATGCTTACATTCGACGGTTGTGTTGATGATGAAGTTGATTTTATTAGCTTGGCATTTGGTGGAGTAATTGAATGGGATTGGGATTTTGGAGATGGTGCTAGTTCAGGTGAAGTTAACCCTATACATGTATTTTCAGATACTGGCAATTTCACAATTACTCTAACAGTTACGGATGGTGATGGATTAACAGATGTATGGACAGAAACCTATACTGTTCACCCACCGGTTGCAAATTTTGTTTTGGCTCCTTCACTTGGTTGTGCAATACCACATACGGTTTTCTTTACAGATCAATCTATTTTGCCCGACACTTGGTTTTGGGAATTTGGAGATGGAAGCACATCAACAGTGCAAAATCCTGTACATAATTATACTTCGCAAGGGGAATTTACTGTAACATTAACGGTCACCGATACCGTTTTTGGATGTTCTGATACTCATACTGATGTCGTAACTGTTTCTATACCTACAGCAACGATTGACGGTGGTTTTGGCTATTTTGGTTGTGCTCCTTTGACGGTTGATTTTGAAGAGAGTTCAACACCAGGAGTAGTTGGAACAATCGTTTCTTGGGAGTGGGATTTTGGTGATGGAACAATATCTGATGAGATGGAACCCTCACATATTTATGATACACCTGGAATCTATTCAGTTTCTTTAACAGTTACCAATGAATTGGGTTGTAGTTCAACTGAACTTAAGCCTACTTTCGTTCAGGCAATAGGTCCAAATGTCAACTTTGGAGCAGATACATTTTTTACGGATTGTCCTGATTTAACAGTGAACTTTACAGATAGCACAATTTTTGGCGCACCGATAGTGGCATGGAGTTGGGATTTTGGTGATGGCGGTTCGTCTGCTTTGCAAAATCCAACACATACTTTTACAGATTTTGGAATGTTTGATATATCCTTAACAGTTATGGATATTGATGGATGTTCTCGCACACTTACTTTTGATGATTATATCAGTATTCAAGATACGATTCCACCTGTATTTGATACTTGTCCTACGAATCAGACAGAAGCATTGTCTGCAGATTGTGACTTTGCTTTACCTGATTATTCGCTGTTGGCAGTAGTGAGCGATAATTGTACAGATCTTTTAACTATTACGCAAAGCCCTGCGCCTGGAACAATAATTACCGCAGATCAATTAATCACACTACAAACAATGGATGAGCAAGATAGTATTGCAACTTGTACATTTACCGTGTTTTTGTTTGATGATATTAGTCCAACAATTTCATGCCCGCCTAACCAAAATGTGAGTTTTGATAGTGATTGTGAGTATACATTATTGGATTATACTGGTATGGCAATTGCAGCAGATAATTGTTTGGCACCAACCGTTACGCAGTTTCCAAGTGCTGGTACGGTAATTACAGCAACAGAAACGATTACTCTTACTGCAACAGATACTGCTGGAAATATAATGACTTGTACTTTTGAAGTTATTCCTGTAGATGACATTGCACCAACCATTGCCTGTCCTGCTGATATTACGGTTAATACTGATTTTGGAGTTTGTGGAGCAACGGTTACTTATGGAACTCCTGTTGGCGAAGATAATTGCACGGCCATTACAACATTAACTGCAGGTTTAATAAGTGGTGGCCTTTTTCCAGTAGGCACAACAACTAATATTTATGAGGTGTTGGATGGCGTAGGATTATCTGCAACTTGTTCATTTAATGTTACTGTTATTGATAATGAAAACCCGGTATTAACGTGCGGAGGTGATATAACAGTGGAGAATGAACCTGGAGAATGTAGCGCAACGGTAACTTTTGCCGATCCTCTGTTTAGTGATAATTGCGGAACAACAGGACTGGTTCAAACTAGTGGTTTAGCAAGCGGAGAAGAATTTCCAATTGGAACCACAACCAATTCGTTTGAAATTACGGATGAGTCGGGTAATTCAGTTACCTGTTCGTTTGACGTGATAGTGGAAGATAATGAGGATCCAACAATTATTTGTCCTGATAATATTGAAACCTGCGAAAGTACTGCAGACTTTGATGAACCATCCATTATGGATAATTGTGGTGATTTGGTTTTAACTTTAAATGAAGGGTTGGTGTCTGGCAGTGATTTTCCTGTAGGCACAACAACTAACGTTTATGTGGTGACAGATGCATCAGGGAATCAAACTTCTTGCACATTTGATATTACACGAAATCCAATACCTGCTATTGTGGGCGGAATTGATGCTACAATTAATGCAGGCGATAGTGTAGAACTAGGCCCAGTTGCACCATTAGCATCTGTTTTTGAATGGTCTCCTGTAGATGGTCTTAATGATCCTTCTATTCAAAACCCTATGGCATCTCCAGAGGAAACAACAACCTATGTTTTAACTGTAACTACACCAGAAGGTTGTCAAAATTCGAAAGAACTAATTGTTAGTGTCAATTTAGAGATTTTGATCAATAATTACATGAGTCCAAACGGGGATGGGAAAAATGATACGTGGATTATTAAAGGAGGATATATTTTAGATGAATGCGAAATTCAAATCTATGATAGTTGGGGAAACAAAATTTATGAAAGTATAGGTTATGAAAACGATTGGGATGGAACGCGTGAAGGTGATCCTTTGCCGCCGGGTGTTTATTATTACGTCATTGTATGTGGTGGTGATGATCCTTTGACTGGTAGTATTACTTTAAACCGATAAAATGAAAATCATGAGAATTAAAACAGAAAAACTTATTCTTTTGTTAGGCTTAATGCTTTCATTTTTTGGAAACGCCCAACAAACTAGTTTAAATACATTATACAATCAAAATGGTTATTTAATTAACCCCGCTGCAGCAGGTTTAACTAATTGTTTTTCGGCTTGTTTAAATCACCGCAACCAATGGGTTGGTATTAACGATAGTCCGGTTAGGAATGCACTAACTGTTGACGGTCGCCTAATTGGTGCACATGGAATTGGGTTAGATACCCGAATGAATCAAGCTGGATTATTACGCAATTTTAAGATTAAACTAACATACGCCTACCACCTACAAATAGCAGAAAAAGCAAAATTGAGTTTTGGTCTTTCTTTAGGAATGATTCAGCAAAGTTTGGCTTTTTCTAATGCCGTTGTAACAGATTATACGGACAATACATTAGGTGCCGGAAATCAATCAGATCTAGGATTCTCTTCAGATGCAGGGCTATTGTTTTCCACTTCTAAATTAAAATTAGGGTTGAGCATTCCGCAAGTTTTTGCACGCGGATTGACTACAACTGTGGGGGAAGAAACCAGTGAATATAATTTAGTTCAGCACATGGTGGTGTACGGAGCTTATGATGTGGTGCAAACGGACAAGTGGACTGTGTCGCCTTCTTTATTGTATAAAAATGCTGCGTTTATTGGTCATCAGGTTGATGTTGGTGTGCGTGGAGTATGGAAAAACACAATTGGATTAGGCGCTATGTATCGCACGGCTTATGGTGTTGTTGGTATGGTAGATTTGAATTTGAAAAATAAGTTTAAACTGGCATATGGATATGGTTTCGGGGGGAGTAATATTACAGGAATGTCCAGCGGTTCACATGAAATTATGTTGGGAATCAAATTGTGTCGTAAACCTGCATCAATTATTGAAGAAGAAGTGGTAACAGAACTTGTTTTGGACACGATTGTAGAAAAAATTGAAGCACCTATTATTGAAGAAGCGGAGGATACTTTGGTTGAAGAAATCATTGAGCCAATTAAATGGCAAATGAATTTAGATTCATTGAATCGTGCTTATCAAGAAGAAAGAAAGATTTTGACATATGAGCTTAATTCAGCTTCTGAAATTAATTCTAATAATGAATCAAATGTGGTAAACGAAGTGGTTGCAATTTTGGCTGAAAATCCAGATATTGATGTGCTAGTGATTGGGCATACTTGCGATATAGGGTCGAGTGAAAGCAATGTTGAGGTTTCTAAAAAACGTGCTGAGGATATTCGAAAACAGCTGTTGGCTAAAGGAGTAGATTCAAATCGAATTCGAATTGATTATAAAGGAGAGACTAAGCCACGAGTTTCCAATTCTTCTGATGCCAATCGCCGAAAGAATAGGAGAGTTGCATTTACATTTGAGCGGAAGTGAAACTGACTTGAGAATGTGTTGTTTATCTTTTGGGTATTGGCAAATAAAGAGTCTTTATTTTGTTATATTTATTAGTTGATTTAAATAACTGATTCATGGGTCAAATAATAGAGCTAATTAAAGGACATAATTCTGAAGAGATATTTAATTATGTTGAGTCTTTAGACGATAATAAAAGAGCAGAACTGCAAAAAGAGTTGGCAACAATTGATTATCAAAAACTAGATTCAAATGATGGGTTTGAATTAGAAGGAAAAGAGAGGGAGGCATTTTTTGAAAATAGGCAAGATAATGTTGCGGCGCTTGAGTATGCCATGTTAGTTTCAGTGAGAAATTTTGATGAATTAAAGGCAAATTTTCCAAATGAAATGTGGCGCTTGGTTTTTGGTTCAACACGTAAAAGTGAATCTACCCGCAAGCAAAAAATTCATTTTTTTAAAAAATATCCTCCAAATTATATCGACAAATTAATTAAGGAGACCAATACGAGCACTGTTGAATTTAAATTACTGTGGGATTTATATGAAAACGGTTGGGTTAAATTCAATGAAGAATTTTTTGTCAACTCTCTTTTATACGTGCAAATGTTTACGCGCGACACTGAAAAAGATGCCGAGTTTTTAATAGAAAATCCAGAAGCAATAGAGAAGGTGCTTTTGCAGTTTTATAAATATGAAATTGATATTTTAGATATTTCAAAATGGCAATCCAGAGAAGGGTTTCAGTGCACTAAAATTCATAAGTTTTGGACAGAAGTATTTTCAATTCTTATAGAAAAAGGAGTAGCAATTCCAAGAGAATTGATTACAAACCTGCTTGAATCTTTGCTGAATCATTGGAAAAAGCCGCACTTAAATTGGCACGTACAATTGATTAAGTTGCTAAAACCAACTACAAACGAATATATCGCCAATCAGAATTTACTTTTTTCAACCCTTAATTCAGATAATAATACAATTGTGAATTATGCGATAGGCGCAATTAAATCAATCCACAAGTTAAAAGAGTTTGATTTTGAAACTTTTTTAGAGAGTGTACAAGCATTGTTTGTCAATGAAAAAGTGAATAAATCGCTTCTTGCATCATTGAAAATAATGGATTTTTGTGCGCAACAGAATGAAGCACTAAAAGAGCGGATTGCAGAACAGCTTTGTTTAGGTTTGGTATCGCCAAATTCTGAAATACAATTTGAGTTTGCTAGTCGTATTGTAAAGTTTAGTTCTCCTGATAAACGGGATGAATTAGTTGCTCCCTATACGTCCTATTTAAAGTCAAAATCTAAAGAGGTTTTAGGTGTTGGTAAAAATACGGAGGCAAACACTGTGGAATTGGTAGCCAATGAAATTGAAATATCAGAAATTCCGTATCCAAAAAATTGGGAAGAGTTATTGCAACATATTTCTGAAACAATAAGAAGCAGAAATGCTGCAGATATGGAAGTGTTGTTAGAGAGTGTTGTTCAGTTGAACGACCAGCTTCCGCCCAATTATCAAAAACAGCTCAGTTCTTACAAAAAACAAATGTCAAGAGAGTGGTGGGATTCATTAATGAGGAGTTTTTCAGATTTCTTTAAAAATTGGGTCAACAATTCTGATAGATTTAATTTAGAAAATTTTGACATTAACCCAACCAGATTGCCATTTTTAACAGGAAAAATGATTGAGACTTTTGATCGGTTAAAATCAAAGAATAAATTGCCATTTTTATCTACACCAACCCATACACCTTGTTACATTCATCCAGCCGTTTTGGTCGACAGACTTTTAGCATATGAAAAGGCAAGTGCTGCTGTTGATTGGATGGATTTGACTATTGCTTGTAATCGAATTTTAAAGGATATTTCTTGTGCTAGTTTTGCCGACAAAGCCAATGGACTTAAAGGGAGTTATGCTAAAGCAGTCAATTACTTAATTGGAAATTCTGATGTGATAGAACTTGTAGTTGATGGTGAGGCCGTTACAGGGGAAGTGTTGAATTTATGGGCGCAAATAGCAAGGACAAGAAATGTGGATGGAATTTATAATGAGTTTAAAGGTACCGCTCTTGAAGATTTAGAGAGTGTTATTCATCCACTTGATTTAGGTTTTGAAATTGTAAAAAGTACAAGCGATAGTTATACTTGGTATTCTCTAGATTTAGATAAGAAATGGAATTCAATGGGAGGTGATTATGCAGATTTGAATAACTATGCCTATTCAAACCCATTTCATTTAACGGAAGAAAGCCACGACATACTTTACCAAGCAAGTTTGGTTATTAATTATATAGACCCTTTACTTTGTTCGCATGTGTTTTTCTATTGCAATACGGAAGGAATTCATAGTGCTCCACTTAAATTTATTTTAGATAATAACATAAAAGTGCATCATAGTGGTTGGATTTATATTGCAGCTTGCCTTTTGACCAATGAAAAGGAGGTTAGAAGCATGGCAGAAGAATACATTGTTTTTTCACTTGCCAATAAGTTTATGAAGCAAGCATATTTAGCTGATATAATTGCAAAATTCATTGTCCAAAAATTTATTCCAGTTAAACGATTAACAGATTATATTGAGCGTTCACATACAATTAAAGAATTGAGCGAACTGCATTTTGATATTTTATCTAAATGTATTGAAACGGTTGATTTAGATGACAAACCAAGGAGCTTTCCAAAAATCGTGACTTTATTTAAAGAGCTACAAAAAGATCTTGGAACTCAACCAAGTGATGAGGTTTTGGCGAAAGTAAAAAGCTTTAAGAAATGACTTTGACCGATTTTGAATATGCTTATCATGCACCTTCAAGAGTGCTAGATGAAAAGTTGGGAAAGGAATTTTTGTTGGCACAATGTTCCGAAATTCAGGATCATTCAAAAGAAAGCTGTTTTTTCTACGGAAATATCATTGATTCATATATAGTTTCTAAATGTTTAAGTGCACTTGCGAAAACTGTTCGTTCGCATTTTGCTATCGCAAGAGGACTCCATTTAAGTTTGAGAGATCCCATTGTTTCGGTTGGAAATAAACAACTGAAATTTGAAGGTTTTTCTTCTTGTAACGGCGTTTATGCAAGGGTTGATATTAAATCCAATGCAATTGACGGTGAATTTTTATTTGCTGGAAGTACGAATGTAGATTTCAATAATGACACGGTTAGGGCATTTAATACGGTGAATAAAGATGAAAAGCTAATTTTAGGTGTTGGTGCTAAAGAGTTAGATATAATCACTGATTTTAAAACAACTAAAGAAAAAAAAGTAAGCCTTCCAGATAAGTGGATAAAGGGATTAGGAAATGTGCAGGTATATCTTTCTGAAATGGAATTTGTTTGCCAGTTAACAAAAGTGGAAGCAATAATGTTGCTTAAATCAGTGCCTAAAGCAAACGTAAAGCAAGATTTTTATTTAACCAAAGAGGCTAACCGTTATAAGTTTACACCGTCAGCTAGAAATGGTGTTTTGAAATTGGGTGCAATTCATAGAATTCATTTAATCTCGCATTTGCTAACCCATATTGATTCACTTAGTTTTTATAAGGATAAAGATGAGCAGAGTGTTGCAGTTGTGCTTCATTTCAAAAATGTGCAAATGCTTTTTCTCTTTTCTGCAGGTGCGTACAGAGGGTTTTCAGGTGAGGGGAAAAATCTGGAAAATTTCTCGTTGAATATGCCGGATGAATATTTAATTGGGATTAATAATGTGTTTAAGGCAAATGAAGCTTTTAATCCTACATTATTGGCAATTGAAAGTGATATTGATTTGGAACTAATGAATCATTCTCATGCTTATCTTTCATCTATTGGTTTACTAGGGTTTGATTTAGTGGAACAAAATCATTTTTATAGAAGATTACCTTTTAAGTTGAATCGCTTAAGGACTTTAAATCCGCGTTATAAAAATGCTCAAAAATTAATCGATCAGAATAATATCAAAATTTTGACCACGGAAAATGGTAGGATTGAGGCAGAAGTTAAAGGGAGTTCTGGTGTGGTGCATAAGGTTATTGTTGGTAAATATGGGCAGTTTTGTACATGTACTTGGTTTACTAAAAACAGCGTGAATAGAGGTTTGTGTAAGCATGTGTTGGCAGTTAGATTAATGGGAGAAGTGTAGTGTTTCTTTTTGTGTTGCATTTCGATCGGCTCAATGGTCCGCACCAAAAGAAAAGGGGATCATTAATACTCAATAATCCGCCCTCCATCATTTCCACTTCCTGGTCCTAACTTTATTTGCTCATTCGCAATTGAAATTAGAGAAGAATTATGTTCAATAAAAATTATGCTGTGTCCTTGATCAATTAGGTTTTCAAAAACGTTGATTAGGCGAATTAAATCAAGTTGATGCAAACCATTGCTTGGCTCATCAAATAAGTACAGGTTTTGCCCTTTTGTATTTGTTAGTGCAGTGGCTAATTTTAGTCGTTGCGCTTCTCCGCCAGACAAACTATTGGCGGCTTGTCCTAATTGCAAATGACCTAATCCTAAATCAACCAATTGCTGTAGTTGTGTATTGAGTTTGTCGTTTTTAAAAAGTCCAATTAATTCTGCTGATGTTAGTTTTAAAAGCTTACCAATAGTGTAGTCAACTTTATCTGCCCCTTTAATTTGACAAGCA
>CAKZPK010000467.1 GCA_937139035.1 uncultured Crocinitomix sp.
ACTGAAATATACATGATTAATGACAAACGAGAAATTATCTCTTGGCGAACCTTAGACAACCAGTCTAATCTTGAACGTGGAATGGAAATTCTACAGCAACCTTATAATAACTCAGCAAAGGTTATCAGCATAAGTTCTAGCGCACAAATAATTGAGACAGATTCGTATGTATACAATGAATTTGGAAAAGTACAAATGATTTACAACAATAGTAACTACCATAGCTATTTATCAGACTCTATGAGTTATGATACAACAGGAAATTTAACAGAAGTTTCTCATTACGACGACGAAGGTACTCGAACACATCATCAAACAAACATTTACAATTCTAAAAACCAACTAACTCAAACCATATCACGCCCATGGTTAGATTGGCGATTTAGTAATAAAACCACCTACACTTATGACAGTCTAGGCTTTCTTATAAAAGAAAACAAACAACACATTGAAAATGGCAAAGTAAAAAATGAAACCGTTTACGAATTCATCAATGATGAACATGGAAATTGGATTCGTAAAAACAAGTTGAAAAATGGTCGAATACTATCATATGACCTTAGACAAATTAGTTATTACGATTAAATAATAATATTTAACAAATGATTAGAGGATTTCACGGCCGCATTCTGAGGTAAATCGAATCTGATTTTGCATATTTGTGTTATGAGTTTTGTTTACCCTAATTTCCTATGGGCATTTTTCATTTTATTGATTCCGATAATTGTGCATTTGTTCAATTTTCGGCGATACAAAACTGTTTATTTTTCCAGAGTTAAATATTTACAAGAAGTTGTTGAAGATTCCAAATCAGGCGCGAAGTTAAAACACCTGCTAGTATTACTTTCTCGGCTATTAATGCTTTCTTGTTTAGTTCTTGCTTTTGCACAGCCATACATTCCTGCAGAGGAAGGTGAAATGACTGAAAACTTAACCTCTATCTATTTAGACAATAGTTACAGCATGCAATCTCAAGGTGCAGATGGAGATTTGCTAAACGAGGTAAAAAACCAAGCCATTGAAATTGTAAAGTCTTTGGCAGAAAATGAAAGGGTTAATTTATTGACGAGTGATTTAAACTCGGTAGATCAACGCTTTTATTCTAAATCTGAAATTATAGACAGAATTAAAGAAATTGATTACTCTGCAAAGTCAACCCAATTAAAAGCAGTACTGCGCATGCAGCACGACATTTTGAACAATGCTGAAGAAGAAGGAAACCGCCGAGTATTTGTATTAAGCGATTTTCAGAAAAAAACTAATAGCATTGAAGATTTAAAATTACCTGAAACACAAGCTTATTACTATATAGCAAATGCTGTTAATGTAGAGAATATCTTTATTGATAGTGTTTGGTTTGAAAGTCCAGTGCACCGTGTTAACAGTCCTGTTGATGTTCATTTTAGAGTTGAAAACAATTCTGCTGAAGATTTGACAGATTTAATCATTCGTCTTTCAATTAACGGAAATGAACCTGGACCAAAGCGTCTTTCAATCCCTGCCAATTCATTTGTTGAGGATAAAATAACTTTTACAGATAGAACAGCAGGAATTAAAGAAGCGAAACTGCATATTGAAACAGGGCAATTGTTTTTTGATGATGATTTCTTTTTCACTTATACGATTAAAGAATCAGTTAATATTTTATTAGTTGATAATCGTGAAGAAACTGGAAAAAACTTAGAGCAATTGTATGGACTGGAAGATTATTATAATGCGACAAGCGTAAATGTAGAAAGCTTGGTGCCAGATGATTTTGTAGATAAAGAACTAATTGTTTTACAAAATATAGACAAGATTCCGAGCGGAATTATGGAATTGTTAGACCAAGCCATGAAAAACGGCGGAACTGTTGTATTGATTCCTGGAAAAAATATTGACGCAACAAGTTGGAATACTTTTTTAGGAAAACATCAATTACCTAGTTTAAATAACAAAGACACCACTTCTTTAGAATTGTCTTATTTCAATTCAGATGATCCTTTATACACAGGAGTGTTTGAAAGCACACCAGAAAACTACAAACATCCTCGATTGTTTAAGAGATATAGATTTGGGCTGAGTAATAATCAACAATTCATCACTTTATTTGGCACCAGCCCAACCTCTCCTTATATGCTTTATGGACAAAGAGGAAATGGCAAAGTTGTACTACTCGCCTCTCCGCTTAATGCAGATTACACCAATTTTCAGAACCACGCCTTGTTTGCTGCAACATTCTTAAGAATGGCTGAAACAGCGTCATTTCAAAAACCACTTTACATGACCATTGGTGAAATGGATAACTTTCCGCTGCAAACTGCCGTTTCTGAAAAAGATCCAATACACTTAATAAATGAAGAATTAAAAGTAGATGTAATTCCATTATTAATTAATGTTGCGAATGCACGCGCAATTTCATTTAGTCATTTAGAAAACACTATTTCATCTTCAGGATTTTATGAATTAACTGATCAAAACACATTTAATGAGACGGTTGGATTAAACTATAGCCGAGCAGAATCTTATGTGGATCCGTTTACGAATGAAGAAGTTGCAGAGCAGTTTATGAACGCGGGCTGGTCAAACGCTAAGGCATTTGAATTAAATGGGCAAGGAAAGGTTCAAATTAATCAATTAAAAGCAACTGAATACTGGAGAATTCTACTAATTTTGGCCTTGATTTTTGTAGGAGTAGAAATACTTCTTTTAAAACTTTGGAAACGCTAATGTGCACAATTTGACTATGAAGATAATTCTAAAATCATGTACAATCGTATCAACGTCAACTCAATATGACGGTAAGCAAGATATTTTAATAGAAAATGGAGCAATTGAACAAATTGCCCCGTCAATTACAACTGAGGTTGATCAAACTATTGAGCGTGAAAATTTGCATGTATCTGCCGGTTGGTTTGATGCACGTGTTAATTTTTGCGATCCTGGAAACGAGGTTAAAGAAGACTTATATTCTGGATTAAAATCAGCTGAGGCTGGTGGAATGACAGCAGTAGGTATCACTCCTAATACCAACCCTGCGGTTTCTAACAAATCGCAAATTGAGTATTTAAAAATGAAAGGGGCCATCTCCCCTGTTCGAGTTCATCCGTTTGCTACCCTTACTTCTAATATGGAAGGAAAGAATTTGGCAGAAATGTATGACCTTTCAAATGCAGGGGCAATAGGTTTTACTGACATGCATGCTCCAGTTAGCGGAGGCATTTTATATCGTGCTTTATTATATGCAAAAAATTTCAACGGAAAGGTAATTTCATTCCCATTGGATAATAGCATATTTGGTGAGGGATTTGTACATGAAGGAACATTGAGTGTAATGACAGGACTTAAATCCATTCCATCAATGGCTGAATTTATGACTGTAGAACGTGATTTGAATTTGTTGCGATATACGGAAGGCGCAATTCACTTTACTGGAATATCAACCAAAGAAAGTGTTGAATTAATAAGAAAAGCAAAAGCAGAAGGATTGGACGTAACAGCAGATGTATACGTACAAAACTTAGTTTATACTGAAAATGATTTAATGGGCTTTGATTCAACTTACAAGGTGCTACCACCTTTAAGAGCGAAAGAAGACCGTGCGGCGCTAATTCAAGGATTAAAGGACGGAGCAATTGATTTTGTTTGTTCTGACCATACACCAGAAGACATTGAAAGCAAGGATGTAGAATTTGACGGTGCAGCATTTGGAATGATTGGAGTGCAAACTTTATTTCCATTATTAAATGAAGTTTCAGAATTAGATATAAAAGAAAAGATTGCATTAATCAGTCGTAAACCAAGGACAATTTTTGGTTTAGTAGATAATGAAATTAAAGTTGGAAATATAGCTGATTTAACACTCTTTAATCCTGATGAAAAGATGGAGATTGGAAGTGAGACACTATTGTCTAAATCAAAAAACACTCCTTTAATTGGTCAAACATTATCTGGAAAAGTTTACGGATTAATAAGTGAAGGAGTTTTATCACTAAAGGCATAGTTTGAAGAAAGAAAACAAGCATAAAGGGAATTTTCTAAAGACGTTTTTTAAAGAACGTAAACAAGTTGGCGCATTGGCCCCAAGCTCTAGATTTCTAGTGAAAAAGATGTGCGACAAAATTGATTTTTCAACAGCAAAAAACATTGTAGAACTAGGTCCTGGAACAGGAGTTTTTACGGAGGAATTATTAAAGCGAGCATCAAAAGATTGCCGCATTTTTGTAATTGAATTGAATGAAGAGTTTTATAACTTTTTGTTGAACAAATTCACAGATCCACGCATTATTCTTTTAAGAGAAAGTGCAGATAATATTGATTCCATTTTAGAAAACTATGGTGTTAAAGAAGCAGATGCAATTCTATCCTCTCTTCCATTAGCAGTGATTCCAGACCAAATTCGTAAACGAATTGTCATTAAATCTTATGACGTTTTGAAAAAAGGTGGTGTTTATGTTCAATATCAATATTCATTGAACGCTAAAAAATTACTAGAAAAGAAGTTTGGAAAATTACAAATGGGATTTGTTGCGGTTAATATTCCCCCGGCATTTGTTTATTTAGGAATTAAATAAATTTCTTTCTCAATCATTTAAAAATAAGCTTCTAAAGCACGGAACAAAGTGCGCACATCTAGGTTGTAAAAACCAGCACTATTTATACAGTTCACTTCCACAATCTTCCAGCCATCATTTGTTAGGCCAATATCCATAACAAATGCGTCAGCTACATTGAATATTTTAAGCATTTCATTTGCAAACGAAATACCCTCTTCATCTACTTTAGTATGAAATGGTACGTCACCATGGAAGCGGTAATAAACTGAACCTACAATTTGTTGCCCAACTATCCACAGCCGTGCTTCCTTGTAAAGCTTTTGTGGAACCGAAGCCTGAACCAATGTTTTACTATTTAACCGCTCCGTTTTAGGATGGGCTAATGCTTCATTCATAAAGTCATTCCACTTTAATTCAGTAAAAACCTTACCTGTAAACACTTTTGCATCTTGATAAGGTTTAATAAATTTGGTTTCACCTTCATTCCAATTAATGCTTTGTCCAAATTCGAAAATTTTGGCATTTGCATTTAGCAAGTGTGATTTATAATGTTTTGATATAATTTCAAAATTATGATTCCCACCATAGAATGATCCTGGGCTCCAATGCATATTAGCTTTACATAAACGCGCTAGTTTAACTGAACCATAAACGAATATATCCTTTCGGTTACTTTGAACATGAACAGAAGTTGCCTCTGAACTTAATTCAATTGTTTCATATTCTAGCCCTAAATCCT
>CAKZPK010000468.1 GCA_937139035.1 uncultured Crocinitomix sp.
CCACCACGCCCAATTAATTGTAAACCAGGACACGAATCAACTACTTCTGCACGAACAGTTGTAGCACTTCTAACTAATACACCAACATAATTCTCAGTGTTTATAGCATTGATTAATTGATCTTGAGGAACATTTACGGTACTCACTTCGAATCCGCTTTTTTCTAAAGCTGCAACTCCTTCTGGTGATATGCCGTCATTTGCTAAAATTTTCATTTTTTTATGGTATTGTTCTTCCCACAAATAGGAAGTAAATTTATATTATGCCTGTTGTGTTGCAAAATCACGCATGACTTGCACTAACACTTTTACAGAATCAATTTCTAATGCATTATACATTGAAGCTCTAAACCCTCCAACGCTTCTATGTCCTTTTAATCCAACAATTCCCGCAGCATTCCATGCTTTATTAAATGCCTCAGTTTGTGACTCATCTTTCAAAACAAATGTGACATTCATATTTGATCGATCTTCAACAGCAGCGGTACCTTCAAATAGCGGATTAGTATCAATTTCATTATATAATAAATCTGCTTTGGCTTGATTTCTTTTCTCCATTTCAGCAACACCGCCATTTTTCTTTAAATGACGTAAGTTTAGCATAGAAACATATACTGAAAATACAGGAGGAGTATTGAACATTGAATCTTTTCCGTGATGGGTATTTAAATCCAAATAAGTTGGAATACCAGCATGTGAAGACTGTCCTAAAATAGACTCTTTAACAATATACAAAGCAGTACCTGCTGGTCCTAAATTCTTTTGAGCACCAGCATAAATAATATCAAAATCAGCAACATTAATTGTTTTTGAAAAGATATCAGATGACATGTCGCAAACTAGCGGAGAACTATTGGCAGGGAAAGTGTGCATTTGTGTACCAAAAATGGTGTTGTTAGACGTTAAATGTAAAAAGTCATAACCATCAGCTACGTAACCTTTAGGAATGTAGTTGAAATTTTGATCTTTAGAACTCGCAACTTCAACAACTTCTAATCCCGCATTTTTTCCTTCTTTAATGGCTTTGTTAGACCAAGCTCCTGTATTTACATATCCGGCTTTTTTCTGTGCGCCAGACATATTCATTGCCGTTATCAAAAATCCAAGGCTTGCACCACCTTGCAAAAATAACACGGTATATCCGTCAGGAACATTAAGCAGTTCTTTAACTAACGCACGTGCCTCATCCATTACAGCCACAAACTCAGGACTACGGTGAGAAATTTCTAAAATAGAAAGTCCGTTAAAATTTAATACTGCTTTTGAAGCTTCTTCAAATACTTCTTGCGGCAAGATGCATGGGCCTGCGCCGAAATTAAGTTTTTTTGACATGTTTTTCTTTTATAAGAATTCAATACAAATGTCATGCTTTTTAAGTGAAAAATGCGTGAATTTTGAAATTAATCATTAACGGTTTTTCAACAATTTTAAATCGTCTTGAGATTATCATTAAATTAGTCAAAAAAATTATTGTGAATATATTAGAAATTGTCTGGAATTTTGAGCCGCGAGTTGTCCCATCTTGGAGTATGCCTGTTTGGTATGGTATCATGTGGGCATTAGGATTTTTGGTAGGATACCGGATAATGGATCGCATGCTAAAGTTTGAAAAAGCACCGCAAGAATGGATGGATAAAGTGTTACTTTATTGCGTTGTTGGTGGTGTTTTAGGAGCACGTTTTGGACATGTTTTTTTCTATGACTGGGCTGATTATAAGGACAATCCAATTGATATCTTGAAAATATGGGAAGGTGGTTTAGCAAGTCACGGCGGTACAATCGGTATTATCATTGCCGCTTATTTACTTTCTCGTTTTGTAACAAAAAAATCTATTCTTTATATTCTTGATCGGTTAGTTGTTCCGGCGGCATTGGCGGCATTCTTTATTCGATTAGGTAATTTATTTAATCATGAAATTGTTGGAAAAGCAACTGGAACTGACTTTGGATTTAAATTTTTAAGACATGATATCCACAGTTCGGAGGCGGTGAGATTAGCAAATACGGATTCATTGCATGATGCGTATAGTAAAATCGCGAATGATCCTAACTTGGCTTATGTGTTGGAGCAAGTTCCAAATCGATATCCTGCACAATTATACGAGGCGTTATGTTATCTCGTAATTTTTGGAGTATTAATGTGGCTGTATTGGAAATCGAATGCTTCTCAACTAAAAGGTTTTTTATTGGGGACTTTTTTCGTCTTGCTATTTAGTGCAAGGTTCTTTATTGAGTATTTGAAAGAAAGTCAAGGAGGTTCTGATGACGCTGGTTTAATTGCTAGTTATGGGATAAACATGGGGCAGATGCTTAGTTTGCCTTTAGTTTTATTTGGATTATACCTGGTTTTCCGTAAAATCAGTGAATTTAAAAAGGGCAAGATTGAGGTGTTGTAATCCTAGTCTAGGATTCTGGATCCCACTCTTCATCTTCTGCGTTTATTATTTCATCTAAAAAAGCATCTGTAATATTATCATCATTGGGCTTTTTATTGGTTTTGGTCATTATCAGAAAAATTACTGAAACTAACCAGGCTGCAATAACCATAAAAGACATTGGATCTTGACTCGTTGATATGCCGTAGAAATAATGCTCAATGTTCCAGATTATCCCAATTGTCATAAAGCCCGTGCAGATAGCTCCAATCCAAAAAAAAGCTTCAACCTTTCTGGTGTAAGCAAGAATACTAAACAGTAGTCCAGCAGTGGCAATGATAATTCCGAATAAGAATAGAAAGAGTAAACCAAACATGTGTCAAAAATAGCTCTTTCTAAATTAGAAACAGAGGATATTAATTGAGAGGCGCATAGTAAATACTATAACGAGAAGGGTAGTAGAGGTAAACAATCGTTTTTCCATTATTAAGAGTATGCCACCCTAAATCCCATTTAACTGAAGGGTTAAATACGTAATCAATTTTTTCAAGGCCATACTCTAATTTTTGACCAAAACGATTCAATTTAGCATCCAAGTTATCCGATTTTTCCTGAATGTTATCCAGCTTAGTTAAGATTTTGCTATCAGCAGTTCGTTCATCTGCTAAAGTAACCTCTTCCACAATTACAGGCTCAAGAACAATAGACGCACCATTGGTGATTTCACCTGTTGTCATATCCATTTCGGACAAAGTTCCTTGCTTATTTCGGTAGTTAATAAAAGTAATCTTATTATTGGCTACGCTTTGAAAAGGAAATGCTTTATAACGCTTGAGTTGATTTTCTAAAGCCAAACCACGTAAAGCGCTAGTTCTGCCTTGTACTTCAATATTCATAGGCTCTTTTTCTAATATTCTAACGTTGGTTAATTCGCCATTTGGATTGGTGTCAAAAATGACAAAATCAAATACTGAAATAACGTTTCGCTTATCACCAGATTCACCTAATAAAAGTTCACCAGCCGTTACACCAGAATTACTGGAGTAACTTTCACAAATCAATTGAAAACCACCGTCTGAAGGAATGATTTTTTCAACGAGAATAGTTTTTTTACCATTGAATATAAAATCTCCACGGCCACTATTTTTTAACTCTGTTTTTAACAGGTCCCAACTATATTGACTTGTATTTTGGACAGTACCATCCATATTTAATATGCGTACAAAAAGACCTTCTGTTTTTTCACTATCGAAAATGGTGCTTTTCATATCATACCCCGCCATTATAATTTGATTGTTATGAGAGATTATTTCTGAAGGAAAGAAAGAACCATTATCAGTCAATAAATGTTTTCCTTTTAAGGTTAAAGCATTGTCAAAAATAAAGAGCTCTAAGTTGTATTTTTTCTCATTAGGAATTCTTGTTTCATAACTAAGTACAATCCCTTCTTCAATTGGGTTGGCAGCAATGAAACTCCCAATTCCCTCTAAACGATAGTTTCCTGTTTGAACTAATGCGGCATCATAACTTAAAACTTCACTGCCACGTTCAACTACAACCGGATTACCTTTCTCATCAGTACCTAATACAGTATAGTTACTCAAAATAAATAGTTGTCCCGCCTGATTGGTTTCAATTCCAATAGCATGGCCATGAAAATCTAAAGCCTCTTTTCTGCTGAACTCTCCATACTCTAATTGTCGATTTTGGTTTAGTCGCACAATTTGAATGTTACGAAGTTGTTTATGTTCAAATACAAAATAAGTATTACCGTTTGAACTAGAAGCTCCAATAAATCGACTGCCACGTGTGGCAACTACTTCTAGTTGGCTTTGAGTATCATCTAAATAAGAAACGAGGTAAACATCCTTATTATCAATCGTTCTATATTCAATTAATGAGAGTGTTATAGCAGCGTCACCTGTATTGTAAATACCTACAATTTGGCTTGAGTTTAAATAAGGGAACTCCGTAGGCTCTTGCGCCGTGCATAGGTTTACCGCCAATAAATGCACTGTTAGGAATAAAAATAGTTTTTTCATAATGGGTTATTTTATTACAGCAAATTGAAGGTTAGCAGTTGGTCTATGAAATCGGTATAAAACAAGGTGATCATTTGTTTTAATAAACCCGCTTAATCCCATACCTGGAATTGGTCCAATTCCGCTTGCGCGTTCAAAACTTTGCGTATATCCTCGTGGGTTATATGAATCGCTTAATGGCAATCCGAAATAAGTTCTAGTACTTACATCTTCCCAATTTACATTGAATGGGATTGTATTGAAATATTCATGATTCTGACTAAAACCTCTTATTAATATTTGGTCTCCTGTTAGTCCTTGATAACCAAACATGGCTTTTTCTTCCAGTAAATCGCAAAAGTCAGTTGCATCATAATATTTTATTCCTTTTATAGAAATAGTGCGTTCTGGTTTCCAAATTCGCTCCATGTTTTCTGACAAATTATCCATATTCAAAAGGTATAAGTCCAGCATGGTTAACATTTTGTAAACAACCGTTGTTGGTTGGGCTTGTGGATTAGCACGTGTAGTTTCAGATCGTTGCGTTAAATAATAACTCTCTGCAATTAAGGTGCTTTTACCATTTATAGTTTGAATATCAACCACACGAAGGGATGGAGTAGGTTCGGCCACTAATTGACCATCAATAGCACGGTTTCCCCATTGTTCTCTAACAACATTAAAATCTAAATTTTGATTTCCAATTTCTTCTGCTACTTTGTTAAAATGCTTTATGCTTAAACCTGTTGGTGTGGTCATGTGAGGATCTTCGTTAAAGGTTCCATAATCTGCAAAAACCAATAATTCATCAGGAGACTTAAAGTGCATTTTATAAGGAGCATAATGCTTTAAACCTTCTTTGTTCATTTGCTGGTCACCCAATTCATTACCATTCGCATCAATAAATAGAATGTGATCATCTACACTTTTAATACTATAAATTAGAGCAACCTCTCCATTCGCATTTACTGCAGAGGTGGTATAGAAGTACTTACTTTTTTCAGGAATCTTAGAATAATTCCATTGCGACTCTAAATTCAAATTAAAGCATTCAACAGAAACGCCTTGTTTTTTATTTTTAACGCCGGCAACCAAATAAAATTTATCATTTCCAGCAGGAAGTAAATCGGTGCCAAACACTTTCAGATATTCAATTGTTTTTCTAGAAACCTCTTGGCCTTTATTGTCCAAAACAATTAATAAAATATCCTTGGTATAGCTAAAGCTAAAATAGAATACGGTATTGGTGCCAACACTAATGCAAGACTCTAATTCTGGAATTTGCTTGTAAGGTACATCTACGGTAGATAAATGTTTTCCGTTAAGATCGTATGTGGTTAGAATTTTTTTGTCAAATACTTTAGGTAAACTGCTAATAGTATAAGTAAGGTTATTGCTATTTCCAATCTTCTCAAAGAAATCATAACGATAAGATTCATTGACATCTATTTGTCCAAAAACAAATGAGGATAAGAATAATACGCTGCAAATAAGGAAAAATTTAGGCTGGATTAACTTTTTCATGAAGCAAAG
>CAKZPK010000469.1 GCA_937139035.1 uncultured Crocinitomix sp.
CATCACCATCCCATGAAATGGTACCGTCAAATTCTGAAGTAGCATCTAATATAAGTTCGTCTCCAAAACATAGTTCAGAAGCGTATGGAGTTAAACTTAATGGTGTACAAAGTATTGTGATAATAATTTCACCATTTCCTAAACGAACTCCTTGTTCATGTACAACATCCACAGCATCTGGGTGAGTATAACTACTACCGCCTCCAGCGCCTTCATAGCAACCAGAACCACCACCGTAGTATCCGCCACCGCCACCAGTTCCAGTTGAACCAGTATTTGATCCTCCTATTCCAAGTTCACCGTCGTTATTACCGCCGCATGACCCATGGGCAGTTGGGCCAGCAATTCCACCAGCTACTTGACTTCCACCACTTCCTGTATATTGACAATGAGAACAAGAGTAAAGACATCCACTTTCGCCAATTAGTCCGCCACCATGACCACCTTCAGCAGTCCATAATCCGCAGTTACTTCCAGAACCACCGCCACCACCGGCAACAATAATTCTATTTCCAAATGTAGTTCCTCCTTGACGAACATCAGAGGCACCTCCGCCTCCTCCATAACTTGAACTTCCGCCAACATCTCCACCGCCATTGTATCCACCTAATGTTCCAGTGCCTGTACCACCTACGTATATGTAAAGGGTTTCTCCTGGTGTTACAGATAATTCTGCTTTGCATTGTCCACCTTGTCCAAGGTTGCCATAGCCTGCAGCTCCATATAGATCCATTTCTAATGATACTACACCTAAAGGGACAACATAGGTTTGCATCCCTCCAGTATAGCTAAAGGTGGTTACCTGACTCCATGATTGTGTCAGTCCTACTCCTAGTAGCAGAATGCTAAGGAGGCTTATTTGTAAGATTTGTTTCATAATTTTTAGTTTAATTGTTTGAAAATAGTAAAAATTCTTAGTTGCGTTTTTTTATTAAAAAAAGTCAATTCAAGAAGATGGCGCCTAATAAGAACTAGGCGCCATCTTTAAAAATTAAGTTTGTATTACTTTTTTACAACCTTAGCTGTATGAACTGTATCATTTGATTTGATCATTACAAAGTAAACTCCGCGAGCAACATTTTCTAAAGAAATTATTTCTTTATCGGTAGCAGTTGCTTGAGCAATTACAGCACCATTAATGTCTGTTAATTCGTAAGTAAATGTTCCGTCAAATTCAACAGTTACTAATCCTGTTGTTGGGTTTGGATAAACGTTTAATGAAATTTCATTCAATTCGTTGATTCCAACTTGTGAATCAACAGTGATTTCAATTGTTGTTGTACATCCGTCGCTGTCTTGAACAGTTACAGTATATACTCCAGCAGGTAAATCAGTTAAATCTTCATCATCATCAAAATCACCAGTTCCGTCATTGTCCCAATCAAAAGTGTAAGGAGCAACTCCACCAGAAACACTGATGTCGATATCTCCATCTGTACCCATGATTTCATCACCAGTTACAAACGTTACAATAATTTCATCTGCTACTTCAACATCTACTGATGCAATGTTTTCACAACCGTTGTCATCTGTTCCGATTACAGTAAATGTAACAGTACCTTCTGTGTCCATAATTGCTGGCTCACCATCTGTTACACCCATGTCCCAATCATAATCAGTTGCTCCGCCACCGTTAAAGGTAACTTCATAACCAAAGCATACTTCAGTTTCCGAAGCACTTGCTGTTACAGTCGGTAACTCATTAACTGTAATATCGATCTCGGCTGTGTTTTCACAACCATTGTCATCTGTTCCAGTTACTGTGTAAGTTTCTGTTCCAACTTCTTGAGTGAATGCTTCACCATCTGTTACTCCCATATCCCAGTCGTAATCAGTTGCACCTTCACCAGTTAGTGTAACTTCGTCTCCGTCACAAACTTCTTCGTCATCAGCAGTTGCCATAACCTCAGGTAATTCATTAACAGTTACTTCAATTTCAGCTGTGTTTTCGCAACCATTATCGTCTGTTCCTACAACTGTAAATATTCCAGTTTCTTCAACTTCGTATGGAGCTCCATCAGTAATATCCATTGGAGACCACTCATAAGTAGTTGCTCCACCGCCATTAAATGTCACCATTTCTCCAAGGCAAACTTCTTCTTCAGATGCACTTGCAGTAACCTCTGGTAGTGCATATACTTCGATTTCAACAGAGAAACCACAGTCACCATCAGCATCACTTGTAGCAGTATAAGTTGAAATTCCAACTGGTGGTTCAAATCCTACACCGTCAGTTACACCGCCATCCCATGAAATAGAACCGCCAATTTCTGAAGTTGCATCTAATATAAGCTCTTCACCAAAGCAAAATTCAAAATCAATTGGAGCCAAGCTTAATGGAGTACAAAGAATAGTAATAATGATTTCGCCGGCACCTATACGCGCACCTTGTTCGTGCACAATCGCCTCAGCATCTGGGTGAGTATAGCTACTTCCTCCGCCAGCACCTTCAAAACATCCAGAACCACCGCCGTAGTAGCCACCGCCACCACCAGTTCCGTATCCTAATACTGTGTTAGATCCACCAGTCCCGAGTGTTCCATCAGTATTTCCGTCACAATATGTATGAGATGTAGGTCCAGCTATTCCTCCTGCAACTTGGCTTCCGCCTCCACCAGTATATTGGCAGCTAGAACAAGAGTATAGACATCCGCTTTCTCCGATAAGTCCACCACCGTGGCCACCTTCAGCAGTCCATGTTCCGCAGTTACTTCCAGAACCACCGCCACCACCAGCAACAATAATTCTATTTCCTAATCCAGTTCCACCTTGACGAACGTCAGAGGCTCCACCTCCACCACCATAAGTAGCAATTGTTCCAGGAGTTCCTCCTCCGTTGAAACCTCCTCCAGTACTTGTGCCTGCTCCACCAACATAAATATTAAGCGTTTCACCAGGTGTTACGGCTAATTCTGCTTTACAACGCCCTCCTTGTCCAAGGTCGCCATATCCAGCTCCGCCAAATAGGTCCATTTCTAATGATGTTACTCCTAACGGAACAACATAAGTTTGCATGCCACCCGTATAACTAAAGGTAGTTACCTGACTCCAGGTATTTGTTAAGCCAAATCCTAAGAATAGGAGTAGGGCTGTCATCCAATGTAATTTTAATTTCATAGTTAGTTAATTTTAATTAATAGCCATGAATATATGAAATAAAGTCGATCGAATTACTAGAGTACTACGTGATTTTTAGGTAATTACAAAAAAAAATAGGTTTTTCATAAATTGGATTAAAGCTTAAAAATCAATTGATGTATGGTTCTTGTATTTTTAGTTTGTGGTAAAACTTTAGTGTTTATGCGTGTTATATGCCCCGTTTTTACATTTTAATGTTCATATTTTTAAGTCGATAATCTCAATTGTTTTCTTAAAAAAAGTTAATTTCATTGAACACTATGCAATATTAAACGTTATCATTTTAGCACGCATAGCGCAGGAATGCCTAAATTTGTAATACAATAAGCTCGTATGTCAGAATATACCGCCGGAGATTTCCTAAACCAAATAGAGTTTCCGAAAGATTTAAGAGAGAAGTTTGAGATTGATCAACTTCCGCAAGTAGCAGATGAATTACGTCAATATATTGTTGATGTAATCTCTGAAATTGGTAATTCACATTTTGGTGCAAGCCTTGGAGTGGTAGAATTAACAGTAGCTTTGCATTATGCTTTTAATACTCCTGTTGATCAATTAGTGTGGGATGTAGGACATCAAGCATATGGACATAAAATCTTAACAGGGCGCCGTGCTCAATTTCATACGAATCGAATTAAAGGCGGAATTAGTGGTTTTCCAAAAAGAAGCGAAAGTGAATATGACACTTTTGGAGTAGGACATTCGTCTACCTCAATTTCTGGAGCATTAGGAATGGCTATTGCGAGTGATTATAAAAAAGAAGATAAACAACATATTGCAGTTATTGGAGATGGATCCATGACAGCAGGATTGGCGTTTGAGGGCTTAAATCATGGTGGATCAACGAATACAAATTTATTGGTTGTTTTACATGACAACTGCATGTCTATTGATCCTAATGTAGGTGCCTTACGCGAATATTTAACGGATATTACAACTTCACATACTTATAATAAAGTTAAGGACGAAGTTTGGGGCTTATTAGGAAAGATTTCAAAATTTGGACCAAATGCACAAGCAATTGCTTCTAAAATTAGTAATTCATTAAAGGGATCACTTTTAAATGAAAGCAATTATTTTGAGTCATTAAACTTTAGATATTTTGGACCAGTAGATGGTCATGATACTATTGGTTTGGTTAAAATCATGCAGGATTTAAAGGATATACCTGGACCAAAAATATTACATGTTATTACAACTAAAGGGAAGGGATATAAACCTGCTGAAGATGGTAATGCAACTCAATGGCATGCACCAGGTGTCTTTAATAAAGAGACAGGGGAAATTGTAAAAGTGATTCCAACATCACCACAAGCACCAAAGTTTCAAGAAGTTTTTGGACATACAATTGTTGAGTTAGCTGAAGAGAATGATAAAATAATGGGGGTTACTCCAGCAATGCCTTCTGGTTGTTCTTTAAATATTATGATGAAGGCTATGCCTGACCGTGCATTTGATGTAGGGATTGCTGAACAGCATGCTGTAACAGTTTCTGCAGGTATGGCAAGTCAAGGTTTAGTTCCATTTTGTAATATTTATTCTTCATTTATGCAACGTGCCTTTGATCAGGTGATACATGATGTAGCCTTGCAAAATTTAAACGTAGTATTTTGTTTAGATCGTGGAGGTGTAGTAGGTGCTGATGGTGCAACACACCATGGGGCATATGATTTGGCTTATATGCGTTGTATACCTAATATGGTTGTTTCTTCTCCAATGAACGAGTCGGAATTAAGGAACTTAATGTATACTGCCCAATTGGAAGATCAGGGGCCGTTTTCTATTCGTTATCCACGTGGTAAAGGTGTTATGCCTAAATGGAAAACTCCGTTGAAAGAGATTAAAGTAGGTACAGGTAGAAAAGTGCAAAACGGAAGTGACGTAGCTTTTTTAACTATTGGACCAATTGGAAATAAAACGACTGAGGCTATCAAAGAATTAAAGGCCAAGGGAATTTCCGCGGCGCATTATGATATGCGCTTTATTAAACCATTGGATGAATTAATGCTTCATGAAGTGTTTTCTAAATTTGACAAGATTATTACTGTTGAAGATGGTTGTTTAATGGGTGGTTTAGGATCAGCCGTGCTAGAATTTATGGCAGACCATAACTATACAGCAAAAGTGGTTCGTTTAGGAATTCCAGATAAGTTTATTCATCACGGTACGCAGGACGAACTTTATAAAGAATGCTTTTATGATGCTGATGCAATGGTCAAATCTGCTGAAAATTTGATGCAAGGTATTATTCTCAAAGCATCCTCAATGGTTGGCTAATTTTTGCAAATGAAACCCGTTAAACCTGACTGTTGTGAAACCTGTGGGCGATCAATTGAGTTGAGTTTTCATCATTTGGTTCCAAAAAAAGTGCATAGCAAACCTGCTATTCAAAAACTACATGCCGAAAAAGCACTTGATCATTATGGGATTTGGGTGTGTAAAGATTGCCACAAAAAAATCCATAGGCTATACGAGCACAAAACTTTAGGAGAGGAGTATTACTCCTTGAAAAGACTAAAATCAAGTGCAGAATTCCGAAAATTTATAGCTTGGGTACGGAAACAAAAAAAACGTGTGAAATAACACGTGAATTCATCTATATTTACAAAAAAAAGATATGTTGCGATTAATAGGTTTGGCCCTTATAGGATGTTTTTTTGTGTTGGCTTCTTGTTCCGGTAAAAATAAACAGTCCAATGATGATTTATTATTAGAAAACGTAAAGTCCTATTTTTTTCTAGCGGACTCTGTTTTGGTTGATGTAGCCGTGATTGATACAATTCATTCTGATGAAGTAGAAGATATGTTGGCAACAATTGAGAAAAATCTAAATTTGATTGACCAAGACTTGGACACTCTTTCTCTAATGATTGATGATAGAGCCTATAAAAAATTGGATTATGAAAAAGCGATTGAAAAATCCATTTTAATAGGCAAAAACAAGTACAAAGATTCTTTGAATTGGACTGAAAAAGCTTTGTTAGAGTTGCAGCTAAAACAAGCTATGCTAACCATGAAAAAAGAAAGCTTTAAACAAACCAATCGTGTTTTATTGCATTTTAAAAGAAGCGTTTGGGCAAACGTGGCTGGTTACAATATCACGGCTGATTATATGGTTGGAGAAGCGCCAATGCATTTTGAATTAGTCACGGATGCAAATTATACAATTGTTGATTAATTCGTGTATTTAGTTATATACGATTAGCACATATTTTTTTGATTATCTCTGCTTGGTGTAATAAAAATCATTCCAAATTCTCACCAAAATTGAACTATTTATAGGGTAATTTAGTTGTTTTTGTGTACGAATTAGTCACTTAGTTCTATTGGTTTCTTGTTTTAATCTTCTGTTTAATAGGTTTTTATACTCACGTACCAATTATTGGGTATTGCAAAACTGGTTTTTTTGGTTGAATTTTAGAGAACCAAAACAAACTTATGGAATTAGATAGGGTTTTTCTTAATTACCTTTTCACTTGTGTTTTTATGGTTTTATTAATTGGATGCGGTCAAAATCCAAATGAATCTGAAAACATGCCAGCTTTACATAGTGAAGCCAAAAAAGTATTCTTAAATACTGAGGAAGGGTATACCATTAATAAATTTACAAAGGATAGTGTAAATGTTCTGTTGGACACAAATGGTGCGCCTATTGAAACGGGACGGATATTACAGGCGGAGAGTGAACTTATTTCATTCGACACAAACATACGTGTAATTGAAATGACGGCTGAACCTCAGGTTATAGAATCTCAGAGCAATACATTTGATTTAGGAGAGTTGAAACGCTCAAAGATTAATAAAGACTCGTTAGAGGTTTGGAGATATGGTGACGGAGATCAAGATTATGTATTGCAAAATAATCGTGATTCAATAATTCCAACAGGCAAATTGCTCCCTTTTAATGGGCGAGAGGAAAATGCTGTTATGGGGCCTTTGCTGAAGGTGCTAGAAATGGAACAAAATCCTTTTCCTGAATTTGGCCAAAAGATGATTGTTGATGGCGAATATAATCTTGAAACGTCAAACTTTGTAGAGGATTCTAGTGGTAGTTTTTGGTCAGGATATAAAAATTTGATGCGTAATGATGGGGTTTGTTTACAAACCTTTTTGAATAATATTGATGGAGAAAATAGGATAGAAAAATTGATGCTTGATTCAAAGGGAAATATTTGGTTTATAAATTTTAATTGGAATGTTAAAGAGTTAATTCTTACGGAGTATCTAGTCAAATTTGACGGAAAAAAATTCACCTATTATTCAAACGATAATGGATTATATATTGAGATTATAAATAAGATTTATGAAGCGAGTGATTCGGCAATATGGGTTGCATCAACTAAAGGAGTTTTACTAAAAATAAAGAATGATTGTTGTACTTATATAACTCCTAAAGAAGGGATGATTTTAGAGGATATTAATGATATTGCTGAAGGTCCGAATAATGAAATGTGGTTTGCAACAGATAACGGAGTTGTAAAGCTGAAGAGTGGCAAATGGATAAAATATGACAAAAAATCAGGGTTCTTTGGGAAAAAAGTCAATGCAATTCATAAAGATATTAATGAAAACCTTTGGTTTGGAACAGATAAGGGAATCTATCTTTTAAAAGATGACTCATTAATTCCCATTAATAATACTAACGGAGTGTTAGGAGAAATTGTTTATAGAATTGAAAGCAATCAATTTGGAAATGTAATGATTGGAAGCCATAGGGGGATGAGTATTATAGATTTGAAAAGTAATACAATCACGCATGTTTTACATTTAGGACCCTATTTGGAAAATGGTATTTTTCATTATGGAATAGAATCAATTGAATGTGATAAAGAAGGAAATTTTTGGATTAATAAATGGGGAAGCCTGTATCGTTTTCCTGTAAGATCTAATTACGTGCGAAATGAATCAATTGCCCAAATTTGTTTTATAAGTGAAGATGGAGAGAAAATTATGCTGTTAGGTAATAATGAATTTGGGGATAATATTGCAATGTCTGATAAGATTAAACGTGGGTTTGTTGTTGAAAAAAATGGAGTAATGAAATACTTTACTTTAGAAGATATATCCAAAAATGAAAAAATATATGAAATTATCAAAGTAAATGAAGATTATTGGTTTTTATCGAGTTACCACCAGCCAGATAAATATACAGGATTAAAACTTTACCGTTTTCGAAATAATAAATGTGAAGATTTCAGTGAGTTATTATCTTTTTTCGAGTATTTGCCACAGATCACTGTTGATTCTGAAAATGTTGTTTGGATATATGGTGCTGGGAATTTAATAAAGTATGAAAATGAACAGTTTGAACAAATTTCTTTTCCAGATTTGGGACAAGAGCTTGTGACTTATGGTATGTTTCGAGATTCAAAAGGTAATGTTTGGTTTGGCACTAAAGGTGGTGGTATTGTAAAGTATAAGAATGATTCATATACTATTTATTCAGAAAGAGAAGGGATGTCAGGAGGGGGGTACCCTAGGGCTACTGAAGATAAAAATGGAAGTATCTGGATTAAGTCGAATAACGGGCTTGATAAGTTTGATGGAGTTGCTTTTTATCATTATTCTGAAGAACAGGGACTTTGGAATGAACGAATTGGAGATGTGAAAAGTGATGTGAATGGGAATCTATGGGTGCTGACATATGACTCTGTGCTCGAAGAACTGAAATTGAATCTTATCTTGGTGAATACCGATTCAAGCGGAAAGGACACTATATATTCATTAATGAAAACTGGATTAGAATCTACAGAACACTTGAATAAATTTTCTAGAAATAATTTCGATCTAACAGATCATAATGTTTATGCTGGGTATCAAAACCTTGTAACAATTAATGTAGATAAATATAATTCAATTGCAAAAAACACCCCAGTAGTTCATATGAATAATGTGTTAATTAACGATCAATTTTATGATTATCGATCAATTACTGATGGCGATAGTTTAAAATTTCGTTTTGATTCTATCGCAAATTTCTATAATTATCCTTTGGGGCTTAAATTAGATTATGATCAAAACGATCTTACATTTAATTATGCTGGAGTAAATTGGAATGCTCCTGGTAAAATAGAGTATACATATAAGCTTGAGGGACTAGAAAGCGATTGGAATAAAATAACTAAAGAAACCACCATAGATTATCGTGGACTGAGCCCAGGAAAATACACCTTTAAAGTATGCGCAATTGGTGAGTCAAAACAATGGAGCGAACCTTTTATATACAGCTTTAGAATACGACCGCCTTGGTGGTTGACAGGCGTTGCAAAAGGAGTTTATGTGTTGGGAGGAATATTCTTATTGATTTTGTTTACCCGTTGGAGAATGAGAAAGTTTAGAAAACGACAAATTCAATTGGAGCAAGAAGTAGCCGCTGCAACTCAAGTTATAATTCAACAAAAAGAGGAGGTTGAGAAACAGCATGAAGAGGTTGTTCAAGCATATGAAAAATTAGAGTTTCAGAAAAAAGTAGTGGAAGCAAAAAACCGAGAAATTACCGATTCTATTACTTATGCTAAGAGGTTGCAGAATGCCATTTTACCGCCCGCCAAATTAGTGAAGGAGTGGTTAAATGATAGCTTTATTTTTTATAAACCTAAAGCTATTGTCGCCGGAGATTTTTACTGGATGGAGGTTGCAAAACGTAACGGACGAAACATTGTTTTTTATGCCGCAGCTGATTGTACGGGGCATGGTGTTCCTGGCGCAATGGTAAGTGTCGTATGTTCAAATGCCCTAAATCGTGCAGTGAAGGAATTTAAAATTAATGATCCTGCAGTTTTGTTAGACGTTGTTTCAAGACTAGTGCAAGAATCATTTGCGCAAAGTGATGAGATTATTCGAGACGGAATGGATATTGCCATTTGTGCGGTGGATTTAGTAGAAAAGAAAATTTGGTTTGCAGGTGCCAATAACCCCTTGTACAGAATTACAGATATAGATGTTGAAGTACCTGATGATGTTGATGTAGTTGAAAGCGGAAAACGAAAATTAGTAGAATACAAACCGGATAAGCAGGCAGTGGGAGATGGTGCATTTGATTTGCCTTACCATACTACAGAAATTCAATTGGTTCCTGGTGATTGCCTTTACATTTTTTCTGATGGATTTGCAGATCAATTTGGCGGAGATAAGGGTAAAAAGTATAAATCGGCAAATTTCAAAAGTTTCCTTCTTCAAATTGAAGGACAAGAAATGGAAGCTCAGCGATTGATTTTAGATACAGAGATTGAACGTTGGAAAGGAGAGTATGAACAAGTGGATGATATTTGTGTTATTGGCCTTAGAGTAAACGGACATATGGGCAAAATTTTCACGAAAAGAGAATTAGAGGTTATTCAAAAAATAAGCGAAGGTAAACCATCCAAAATAATAGCCGAGGAGTTAAAAATCGCTAAAAATACAGTGGACACGCACCGTAAACGAATTATGGCAAAAACCAATGCGCATAATAGTACAGAATTAATCAACTTTTGTAAAAAGCACGAAATAATCTAGGTGCTCTTAAAATAAAATCAACAAAAATATAAGCTTAAAGTATTGATGCATTTCCTGCATCAACGAGGAGTGTAATGCTCAAATTTTATTAACCTAAATAAGTATGATTATGAGAAAGTTAAAAAAACTAATAACCCTTTGTTTTGGAATGTTTCTTACAACAGGGTGGACACAAGTGACCGAATTTCCTTATGTAGGAGATTCAGTGGTAACCTATATTGTACCTCCAAGTGTCACTAAAATTCAAGTAGAAGCTTGGGGAGCACAAGGTGGCGGTTCTGGCAGTTGCTGGCTTGCCATTCAAAATGATGGTGGTTTAGGGGGGTACTCTAGTGGTATCTTAAGTGTTACACCTGGCGAAGCATTAAAAGTATTGGTTGGAGGAAAACCTACAGCAGGTTATGATTATTTTGATGGAGGATTCAATGGAGGTGGAGCAGGAAGTACATTTGGTGGAGCTGGAGGTGGTGCTTCAGATGTTCGACAAGGAGGAGATAGTCTTGATTTTCGAGTAATTATCGCTGGTGGTGGCGGTGGCGGAAATACTGGGTGTCCGAATCATGGGACAGGTGGACCTGGTGGTGGAATTATTGGAGGAGATGGTTTGTCATTTACTTGGCGTCCGCCAGGTTTGGGAGGTACTGATACTTCTGGCGGTATTGGCGGACTAACTGGTGAAGATGGTTTTTATGGAGTTGGAGGATCTGCAAGTGTAGGGCTTGAAGGTTATCACATTTCTGGTGGTGGCGGAGGATATTATGGTGGCGGTGCTGCATATGCTGCAGGTGGAGGAGGTGGTTCTTCATACCTCGGTGGAGTGAGTGATTCTATAACAGAAGCAGGTGTGCATACTGGACATGGCGAGGTAATCATTACTGTTTTGTGTAATGCATTGGAAGTTGTGGTTTCTGATACCGAAATCTGTTTAGGAGATACATTAATTTTAAATGCTGAATCATTATTTGGAGCTGCAGTATTTTGGGACGGAGGTGTTGTAAATGGAATTCCGTTTGTGCCTGAGGATACAGGAATTATTACCTATACTACAACCAGTGCAGATGCTGTTGATTGTCCATTTTTAGTAGATATTGTTGTTAATGAATTGCCAATTGTTGGAGCAGGAGCCGGAGATGAAAACTTTTGCGAGGATGAACCTATAATTTTGGCGTCAAGTGGTAATGCAGACTCGTATTCATGGTCACCTGCGGATTTTGATCCTGGAATAGGAACTCATACCTACACCGTAACAGGAATTATAGAAGCAACAGGCTGTATAGCAACAGATGAGGTTGAATTAATTGTGCATGCGTTGCCCGTTGTTACGGCATCTGTAGATTTGGATGTTGTATGCATTGGTAAGCCAATTGTGCTAAGCGGCGGCGGAGCAACTTCTTATGTTTGGAATCCAGTAGAGGTAATTAATGGACTGCCATATATCCCTGAAGAAGTTGGATTACATACGTATTCGGTTATTGGAACTGATTTAAATGATTGCCAAAATGAAGACTCTATTGCAGTAATTGTTGAGGATGAAATAGGTATTGAATATACCATAACAGATGAGGCCTTAGGGATGGATGGTAGTATTGATATTACGATCACTGGAGGCGTACCCACTTATATTTTTGATTGGGATAATGATGGAGTAGGGGATTTTGACGATCCAGAGGATTTAGATGGGATTACAAGTGGAACTTACATTGTTGAAGTAGAGGGGGCAACTGGATGTTGGGCTTATGAGGTGATAACTGTTGGAAGCCAAGTTGGAGTTTCAGAAGAAGAACAAGCTGTTGTCTCAATTTATCCAACTCCAGTAAATGATCAATTGAATGTGGTTTGTGCAGATAAATTTAGTTTTGAATTGATCAATTTGAACGGACAATTGTTGTTGTTTGGAAGTGGAGTAGATAAAGAAACCATTAATGTCCAAGATCTTCCAAATGGGACATATTTGATTAATATCATTATTGAAAATGAGATGTACACACAAAAAATAATCAAAATCTAATGTGTGCTATGTATCCATTCCTTTTAGCAGGAATTCTGGCCAGATAGGATATAGCTCAAGTTGATTAGGTTAAAGCTTGAGTTAGAATATGGCTGTCCTATTGTCGGGTTTTAGGGCAGCCATTTCATTGTCTTGTTTTAGAGTAGGGGGATGTTTTTTGTGGATCGACTATCCAATGAAAATTATAAATGAAAAAAATGAAAAGATTATTACTAGTATGTGCTGTAGGATTAATTGCTGTAGCATGTAACAAAAACCAAAAAGCGGTTAAAAAATTAGATGGAGCTTGGGAAGTAACAAGTATTAAATATACTGAAGATGGAACTACTGAGGAAGGATTAATTGATGGGTATTCTGCAACTTTAACTTTTGACGGATGCAAACTTAAAAAAGATGAGTTTTGTAGTTTAACTACAGTTACTTCTTTTGGTGGAGATACTGAAACAGATACACAAGTATACCGTGTAGTGGATGATGGAGAAACATTAGAAACAAAAGATAACGCAACTTCAACTTCAATTGATCGACTAGAAATAGTTGAATTGGATAAAGAAAATTTAAAGTTGAAAGAAACGGATGATGATGAAACCGTAGAAATCACCTTAAAAAAGAAATAGAAGTACTTTTTCTAACCTGTAAAAGGTCGCGCTAATTATTTAGTGCGGCCTTTTTTTATTCGTATTAATTCAATGTTAACTGACCATGATTACTTGTTTTACAGGTTTGAATTTTAAAAGCTTAATAAAGTGTTTTAACAATTTCTTTATACAGCTTAATACAATCTTGATTCATCCCTAACACAACCTTAAATTGTCAGTAACAAAAAGGTAATCGATCGCTCATAGCTTTGCTCTTAAAAACTAAAGAATAGAAGTTATGAATAAAATTTACTTGATTTTTCTTAATGTATTTGGATTTATACTAGGAGCTTGGGGACAAAATCCAGGTTTAGTAATATCTGAATTTTATCAAAATCCAGGAGGTATTGATTCACCGTTCGAATATGTGGAACTATTGGCAACGGATGAGATTGATTTTACCTCCACACCTTATACAGTAATCGTTTCTAATAATGGCACTGCTTCAACTGATGGATGGGTTGCCGGCGGCAGTCTTACTTATGCATTTGAAATCACTACAGGTTCCGTAAGTGTTGGAGATGTTGTTTATGTAGGGGGAACAAGTATGAGTCCTACAGGAATTAAACTTCGAGAAATTAATACAGGAACTACAGACGGAGATGGCGGAATCGGAAATTCAAATTCTGGTGGTGTTTTTGGAAATGGAGGAGGAAATGGAGACGGTATAGCTGTTTTTAGTTTACCCATTGCTTCAATTACTTCGTCAACCATTCCTACAGATGCTATAATTTATGGATCAGGAATTGGAGGAGCTGAGGTTGGTCCAACAGATGGTTATGAAATGCCAATTAATGAGTTTTATGACGGGGGCAAATTAAGTGCAGCTGATTTTGTTGCGATAGATGCAGATTTAACAGTTGCAACTGGCGGAGTATTTGATCTTGTTTTAGAAGAATTTGTTGAGCCTAGAACATTTGAAAGCGGTGCGGCTACTGATGGCACTTCTGAAATTACATTTGCAGAAATTGTGACACCAAAATTGAGTTTTGTTCTTGAAGATGTAACGGTAATTGAGGGAGATGGAATTGTTGCTGTGGATGTCGAGTTAACTGATCCTAATGGTTCTCCTTCAATGGCTGAATTGGTGGTGAAAGTGTCTTCTACTGCAACCGCCGAAGATGATTTTATATTATTAGATACTACAATTTCGTTTGCAGGAGATATGGTAGACACGCTAAGTCTTGAATTCGAAATATTAGAGGATATTTTAGAAGAGCAATCGGAATATATCATTATCACAATGACGGCATTTGATAATGCTGAATTCGGAGAAAATGAGACAACCTTTTTATATGTTTCAGACAATGATAGAGTTTTACCAACGGCAACTAATGAACTTAAATTGGAACTATTAACGAGTTATAGCACAGGAATTGAAGAAGAGAGTTCGGCAGAAATTGTTGCTTACGATACGGTTACAAGTAACTTATTTGTGGTAAATAGTATTGCCAATCAAATTGATATTATTGATTTTAGTGTCCCAGAGCTACCAATTTTGTTAGACTCTATTGAATTTGACTCAGTAGGTTTCATCAATTCAGTTGCAGTTTATGAAGGAGTTTTAGCGGTAGCAGTTGCGGCGCCTATCATACAAGATTCTGGTTTTGTTTCTTTTTGGAATACAGACGGAACGTTTTTAAATCGACTAACAGTTGGAGCTTTACCAGATATGGTTACGTTTAATCATTCAGGTAGTCAACTTATTGTTGCTTGCGAAGGAGAACCAGATGATGCTTATTTAGTAGACCCAAATGGAGGTGTTTCAATCATTGAAATTTCAGGAGATATAGCCGATTTAACAGATGCTGATGTGGCTAATCTTGATTTTACAGCATTTGATGCGGATGAGGCAGCTTTGAAGGCGGCAGGTGTTCGTGTATATGGTTTGGGTGCTTCAGTTGCACAGGATATGGAGCCTGAATATGTAACAGTATTAGATAATGATTTAATTGCTCATGTAGTTTTGCAGGAAAACAATGCAATTGCAGTAGTTGATCTTGTGACAAAAGAAATTACAGAAATTCGTCCGCTAGGAACAATTGATCATTCACTTTATGGCTATGGTCTAGATGCGTCAAACAGAACAGATGGAATTAATATTGCAAACTTTCCAATCAAAGGCATGTTTATGCCAGATGCAATTGACAATATTTCCGTTTTAGGAACAACTTATTTGGTAACTGCAAATGAAGGAGATTCTCGTGATTATGATGGTTATAGTGAAGAAGAGCGCGTTGCTGATTTAAACTTAGATAGTTTAACCTTTTTAAATAGAGATTACCTTCAAAACAGTCATTTATTAGGTCGGTTAAAAACAACTACTGCAAATGGTGATATTGATGGCGACGGTGACTTTGACGAGATTTATTCTTACGGAACAAGATCATTCTCAATTTGGAATGAAACAACAGGTGAATTAGTGTTTGATTCAGGAGATTTAATTGAGCAAATCATTGCTTCTCATCCAGATTATGCAGCGTTATTTAATGCGCATAACGAAGGCGGAGAATTAGAAATGAAAAACAGAAGTGATGATAAAGGGCCAGAACCAGAAGGGATAGTAACAGCGACAATTGATGGTAATGCTTATCTATTTGTTTCTTTAGAAAGAGTTGGTGGTGCAATGGCATTTAATATAAATGATGTTGAAAATCCAACTTATATAGGATATCATAACAATAGAGATGCTGAAACAAATGGCCCGGATAGGGGAGCGGAAGGAATGATTTTTATTGATGCTGAGATTTCTCCAAATGGAAATGGATTATTAATACTTGCAAATGAAGTTTCTAGTACAATAACAGTTTATGAAGTGAACTCTTGTTTGTCTATTGCAGAATTGGAATTAGTAACAGCTGATGATTTGACTGCATTTTGTGTTGGTGATTCATTAGAGATCAGCGTAGAGAGTACAGATGATCTAGCAATCTCTTGGGATATTGATGGAGAATTGATTGAAGACGAAATGGATGAAACAATTTTTGCGACAATTGCAGGAAACTATCAAGCTAATTTTGTCAATGCAGAGGAAGCTTGTTCAGGAACAACAGATACTTTAGTTATTACTGTAAACGAATTACCGTTAATTACAGCCTCAGTTAGTGCAGATTCAATTTGTTTTGGAAATGAAGTTGTATTCTCAAGCACAGGGGCAGAAATTTTGAATTGGCAAACTGAGGATCTTGAAAATGATATTCCATACATTCCGGAAACTGCAGGTGAAATTACCTATTATGTGATTGGTGAAGATGAAAACGGATGTGAGAATGTTGATTCAATTAATGTTTTAATGGCTGAAGAAGTTGTTGTTGATTATGTAACAACGGATGAAGTTTTCGGAGATGATGGCGAAATCGATATCACTGTGAGCGGTGGTTTTGGTGGATACATTTATGATTGGGATAATGATGGTACTGGAGATTTTGACGACTCCGAAGATTTAACAGAATTAATAGCTGGAACCTATGTAGTGCTTGTAGAAGATGAGTTTGGTTGTTCTGAAACAGTAACAATTACTATAGACAGCCAAGTAGGGTTAAATGAGCAATCTGAATTATTGATGCAGGTTTATCCAAATCCGACAAGCGCCAATTTATCTATTGAAGTATTAGGTTCATTTAGCTATCAACTTCTTGATATGAATGGAAAAACAATCACTTTTGGTAACGGAATAGACAGAGCAGTGCTTTCAATGGCTGATTTATCGCAAGGCGTTTACTTCGTTCAAGTTACTGATGGAAATCAATTCTCAAATACAATAAAAGTAATCAAACATTAACCCAAAACTGATTTATTTTATTGAATGGATGCCGTGCTCAATTTTGGGCGCGGCATTTTCTGTTTTAAATAGAGCGCAAAATAGAAAACCCCCAGTGTAAATTTAACACTGGGGGTTTTTCAAATATTTAATTGAAGATTATTTCTTCAAAATTTTCACAGTATTAGCGCTCTCATTTGAAGTAACAGAGATAAAGTAAACACCACTTGCTAAAGTATTCATGTCAACTATTTCTTTGTCTGTAGTACTTCCTTTAAGAATCACATCACCATTGATTGCAATTAATTCATAATTGAATGTTCCTGCAAAATCAATTGTAATAATATCATTAGTTGGATTCGGATAAACTGAAATCATTGATTGATCCAGTTCATCAACACCAGCCTGAGTTCCTAAAATAATAGATGCAGAAGCCGAGCAACCATTAGAACCATTTACAACAACATTGTAAAGTGCATCTGCTAAGCCTGTCAAGTCTTCATCATCATCAAAATCACCAGTTCCGTCAATGTCCCAATCAAACGTATATGGAGAAACTCCACCAGTTACTGTAATATCGATTTCACCATCTTCAAAAATCATTTCTTCAGTTACTTCATAAGTGATTGTGATTTCTGGATTTACAGTTACAGAAACGGATGCTTCATCTGTACATCCAAACTCATCTGTTCCAATAACAGTGAAAGTGTAAGTTCCTTCTGCTGCTAGTTCGTATGCTTCACCATCTTCAACCTCTGCCGGATCCCAAACATAAGCATCTGCACCGCCACCAGTTAATACAACTGAATTACCAATACAAATTTCGTCGTTATCAACAGAAGCTGAAACGGTTGGTAATTCATGAACAGTTACTGTAACTTCATCTGTAGCTTCGCAACCTGTTGTTTCATTTGTTCCTGTTAGCATATAAGTATGTGCTCCAAGTCCTGGTTCAAGGTCCATTGGATCCCAAACCCAAACATCAGCATTACCACCTGCAGACAAAACAACCGTTTCACCAATACAATAGTTTTCATCACCAGAACCTGCGTTAACAATAGGTAATGCATGAACAGTAATATCGATAGAAGTTGCACAATCAGTTTCGTCAGCACTTGTAGCTGTGTATGTAATAACACCAGTTCCAGCAGGTGTAAATGCTACTTCATCTGTAACACCTTCGTCCCATGTTATTAATCCTCCAGTTTCTGATTCAGCATCTAAAGTGATTTCTTCACCTAAGCAAATTTCTGTTTCAGTTGCTGTTACAGTTAAAGCAGTACATAAAACGGTAATAATTACCTCACCATTGCTTAATTGAACGCCGGGTAAAGTTGATCCGTCTGTAACACCACCAATATAAGATGATCCTCCAGCACCACCGCCGCCAGCTTTACCTGAACCCCAGCTTACACCACCACCGGCACCACCGCCGTAGTAGCCGCCACCGCCGCCACCACTAGCAACGCTTTGAGCTCCGTCAATTCCTTGTCCGCCAACACCTAGTACACCTGAGTTTCCTGGAGTACCTTCGGTTCCGGCACCACCAGCGCCACCAGTTACAGGAGTTCCTCCTTTTCCGCCAGCACCTGGATTAACGAATACACCTAAGATTCCACTATACCATGGGTCATCTCCGTCTATTCCTGTTAATGCGCCACCAGCACCGCCATTTCCTCCTGTTCCACAAGGAAGACAAGTTCCGTTAACAGAGTCACGGCCACCGCC
>CAKZPK010000470.1 GCA_937139035.1 uncultured Crocinitomix sp.
TACAGCAAAACCCAAAAGACTTGTTTTACGGAATTTTAAAAAAAGAGGAGTTGGTTGATATCACAATTTGTAACCCTCCATTTCATGCTTCTGCTAAAGATGCTCAAAGAGGTACTGCAAGAAAACTAAAGAACCTCAATCAGAAAAAGGGAGTCCTTAATTTTGGTGGACAGAGTAATGAATTGTGGTATGAAGGAGGAGAAAAAAGATTTGTTGGGAATATGATTCGAGAAAGTAAAAAGTTTGCCGAAAATTCATTTTGGTTTACAAGTTTAGTCTCAAAACAGTCTAACTTAAAGTCTTTTTATAATATTTTAGATGAAATTGGGGCTGTAAAAGTTGAAACAATTTCAATGGGACAAGGAAATAAATCAAGCCGAATTCTTGCTTGGACATTCCTTCCAAAAACAGAACAAAAATTATGGAAGAAAGAACGGTGGTAGTTTTTTAGACAAAAGACAAAAGACAAAAGACAAAAGACACAGAATCGCTGCATTACAAATTGAACATTGATAATTGAAAAAATGAAAGTTTTAGGAATATCGCTTGAAGGAAGCACGGCTATTTTTAGCGCATTAGAAAAACAAGGAGATCAAATAGTTGACTTGTCTGCTAATTTTAAAAAGATGGAATTAAAAGATCATTTAGATTCTCAGGAGGTTAAAATACTCTGTGGTAAACTGCATATGCTCTTTGATGAAGGTCAGTTTGATAAAATAGGGATCATTAAAAGAGGAACTAAAGGACGTTTTGCGGCATCATCAATAACGTTTAAAATTGAAGGATTAATTCAATTGTATCCATCCGTTGAGGTAGATTTTGTTGCACCAGCAACATTAAGCGCCTATTTCAAAAAGAATACAAATTCAATTGTACCAAAGTATAGTTATCAAAAAGCCGCAAACGGATTGGCTTTTTATCTTTTAAATAAAGCATAGTTTAATTCCTTTTATCATATGCAAATTACTTCATTAGTAACTGGAGGAGCAGGTTTTATAGGATCACATGTTGTCAACCATTTAATTGAAATGGGACACCGTGTAATT
Organism: uncultured Crocinitomix sp.; assembly: GCA_937139035.1. GTDB lineage: Bacteria > Bacteroidota > Bacteroidia > Flavobacteriales_D > Crocinitomicaceae > Crocinitomix. The sequence goes on from CAKZPK010000470.1 coordinate 1,047, forward strand.
GTTTTGGATGACTTGTCTGGAGGTGTAATTGAAAACATTCATTCAGATGCCGAGTTTTGTAAAGGAAGCATCACAGATGTTTTTTTGGTGAATGGGTTATTTGAGGCGTATCAATTCGATTATGTTTATCATTTGGCAGCTTATGCCGCCGAGGGTTTAAGTCATTTCATTCGTGGATTCAATTATCAAAACAACCTTATTGGCAGTATTAACTTAATTAACGCCGCGGTTAATTTTAACGTCAAACGTTTTGTTTTTACTTCGTCAATAGCCGTTTACGGAACCAATGAATTGCCATTAATTGAAACACAAATTCCAAATCCAGAAGATCCTTATGGGATTGCAAAATATGCGGTAGAAATGGATTTGCGCAATGCACACGAAATGTTTGGTTTAAACTATACAATTTTCCGCCCGCATAATGTTTATGGTCCTAATCAAAATATCAATGACAAATACAGAAATGTAGTGGGTATTTTTATGAATCAAATTTCGAAAAATGTGCCGCTAACTGTGTTTGGAGATGGTGAGCAAAGTCGTGCTTTTTCTTATATAGATGACGTAGCACCTTATATTGCAGAATCAGTTCATTTAAAAGTGGCAGAGAATGAGGTGTTTAATATCGGTGGAGGAATTCCGTTTACAGTGAATACTTTAGCCTCTGAGGTAATGAAAGCTATGGAGGCAGAAGTTAAGCTAACGTATTTAGAGGAGCGAAATGAGGTTGTTCATGCTTATGCAAGTCATGAAAAGTTCAAGAGTATCTTCAAACCTGTATCTGAAACAAGTTTAGAAAATGGTTTGGCTAAAATGGCGTTTTGGGTGAAATCTAAACTAAAAAATCCGCAGCCTGTAAAAAGTAGTAAAATGAAAGGGAATGGAGCTCAATTCCCAGATATAGAAATTGAAAAAAACTTACCCAATTCATGGAAAAACAACCGCTAGTATCAATTGTTATGGCGGTGAAAGACACTGCTCCATATTTAGAAGAATGTTTGGATTCTATTCTAAATCAAACCTATCAAAATTGGGAATTATTGGCAGTGAATGACCATTCATCAGATGAGACACCAGAAATATTAAAAGCCTATGCTGAAAAGGATCAACGTATTCGATTTTTAAATAGCGATCGGCCAAAATTGATTCCAACACTGCAAGTAGGTTACGCGGCTGTAAAAGGTGAGCTAATTAACCGAATGGATTCTGATGATCGTATGCCTGATTATAAAATTCAGGTATTGGTTGATGAATGGATGAAATATGGCAAAGGACATGTGATAGCTGGAGGGACAGAACATTTTGTAGATGAAGGAGAAGTAGGGGATGGTTTTTTGAAGTATGAGAAATGGTTGAATGAGGTTGCCAAAACGAGTACCCATTACCAGCAGATTTATAAAGAGTGTGCCATTCCTTCGCATTGTTGGTTAATGCATAAAGATGATTTTGATTCTGTCGAAGCCTTTGATCCAATTATCTATCCTGAAGATTATGATTTATGCTTTCGGATGTATAAAAAAGGGCTGAAAATTATTGGTATAGACACTGTTTTACATCATTGGCGTGATCGATCTAATAGAATTTCGCGCACTTGGGATGAATACAAGGATAACCGTTATTTTGACATGAAACTTCGATTTTTCTACGAGTTGGATCGTGATAAAACAAGACCTTTGGTTCTGTGGGGAGCTGGAAGAAACGGAAAGGATATGGCCAAATTAATTCAACCCTATAATGATACCTTTCATTGGGTATGTGACAATGAGCGAAAAATTGGGAAAGACATTTATGGTGTAATAATGGAGGATTATTCAGTTGTGCAAAATCTTGAAAATCCACAAATTATGATTGTTGTTTCTTCTCCAGATGGAAAAATTGAAATTCAACATGATTTGGATGCATGGGATAAAGTTCCGGTTAAGGATTATTGGTTTTTTGCGTGATTAAATTCAAAATGCTTCTTCTCAAATCAATTATTAAAGACTTGAATCAAGTTGTTTCATTTATGATTGATAAAGATATTGAACCGTTGATTCCAAAGGAATTAAAAACTGGATGTATTGATTAATTCAGTATAAATTTTTAATTTAAAGACTTTATTATTTATGCGTTGCCATTTTGAATAAAGAAGATGCATTTATATAAAAAATGAGTTTACTGGTTCACCAAATTTGTTAGCTATTTTAAAAACTAAACGACTGCATATAATTCCCTTAACTGCACTGCAATTGGATTTGTATGCACGTTCTGATAATAGCTTGATTGAGAATTTGGGCTTGAGTAATAGTAGTGTAAACATTCCTCAACCAGTGCAAGAGGTTATTCGCTTAAAAACAATTCCAGCTGTTATTAACCCGTTAAACGATCCTTTGTTTTCAACTTTTTGGACTATTATTGATAGGGCTTCTAATTGTATGGTAGGTGATTTATGTTTTAAAGGAAACCCAAACGAATTAGGTGAGGTTGAAATTGGATATGGAACTCATAGCGAATATCAAAACAAAGGATTTATGACGGAAGCTGTTGGCGGATTAGTTCGTTGGGCCTTGAATCATGAAAAAGTTAACTGCATTTGGGCAGAAACGGATCCGAAAAATAGAGCTTCGCAAAAGGTATTAACTAAAAATAATTTTGAACAAATAGATGCAACACCAGACAATATATATTGGCGCATTCAAAACAACTCGTAATATGAAAAAGATACAAATTATAATCGCTCAACTGTTTTTAATCAGTCTTGTTTTTTCTTGTGGAAATGACACTAACCATGCTGCGGATGGTCAGGAAGTAGTTCAAGATACGTTAGTAAATGAAGAGATTACTTCAGATGTAGAAGAGGTTATTCCAGTTGAGTATAATATAGACAGTTTAGAGGTTTGTATTGATTCAATTTGGAACTGCCAAAAGGTTGCGGATAAAAACGGAGACTGGCGTGAATCGTCAAATGGCGAATTAGGTTTATCAATGATGCAAATAGATGGAGAGGATCGAATTTATCTTGATTTTGGAGAGAACAATGAATTTAGATTTGTTAATTATTGGAGTTTCATAGTAGAACCAAGAGATAGCTATCGCATTAGTTTTTATGACCTATTAGCAGATGAATACATTGATTTTGGAGATTGGTGTCAAAAATAAAAATGGAGAGGTGTCCTATTTCAATTCGGTGAGTCGTTATGGGAGTATAAACATAAAAAGATAGAATTATGAAAGAATTTATGATGCTTTTCAGAACAGAGAAAAATGATAATCCGCCACCATCTCCAGAGCAAATGCAAGAAATGGTTGCACAATGGCAAGATTGGATTGGAGGAATTGCTGCTCAGGGTAAATTTGTCGCAACAAATGCACTAGGTTTTGAAGGAAAAACTGTACAAGGAACGGGAGTAATTTCTGATGGACCATACGCAGAAGTGAAAGAAATAGTAGGCGGTTATATTATTGTTAAAGCAGAAAACCTTGATGATGCTGTAAAACTATCAGAAGGATGCCCAACTTTAGCAATCGGTGGTAAAGTTGAGGTGAGAGATGTGATGGTGTTTGATACCTGAAAATATTGATTTTTCAAGACTAGGGCGTTGACTAAAGTAATAATGCTCTAGTCTTGATTTTTTCCTTTTAAATGCCAAACACAGAACTCATACCGCATCTATTTCGAACAGAATTTACAAAAATTGTAGCTGTATTATGTAAAACCTATGGTATTGCCAATATTCAATTGGCAGAGGATTTAGTAAGTGAAACATTCTTAAAAGCAACTGAAACTTGGGGTTTAAAAGGATTGCCAGAAAACCCAACCGCCTGGTTATATACTGTCGCTAAAAATAAAACGAAAGACTATTTTAAACACACCGCAGTATTCAATTCAAAAGTTCGTCCTGAAATTAAAGCAAACGCAACTCAATCTAATATTGATTCTCCAGAGGTTGATTGGTCTGAATCGAATATTAAAGACAGTCAACTTCAAATGTTGTTTGCCGTTTGTAATCCAATACTTTCTAAAGAGGCACAAATTGGTTTAGCCTTGCGCGTTTTATGCGGATTTGGAGTAGATGAGATTGCCAGTTCTTTATTAACCTCAAAAGCAACGGTTAATAAACGACTTTATAGAGCAAAGGAAAGATTTAGGGTTGAAAAGGTCGAGTTAGTGATGCCTCAAGATGATGCTATTCATGAGCGGTTAAATTCTGTTTTATCAGTTATCTATTTATTATATAATGAGGGTTATTATTCAGCTTCTGAGGATACAGCCATGCGAAAAGATTTGTGCTTTGAGGCCATGAGATTGCTTTTGATTTTAATTCAAAACAACGCAACCAATGTTCCTAGTGCAAATGCTCTTTTAGCGTTGTTTTGTTTTCATTCTTC
>CAKZPK010000471.1 GCA_937139035.1 uncultured Crocinitomix sp.
CGTTATTCTTGACTTGATGTTGTTTTAGTACTTAGTATTTGGTCTTTGCGGATTGATAATTGAACATTGCCAATTGCACATTGACAATTGCCCATTGCTAATTGACAATCACCCTTTTTTATAATGTCGAAAATTGCGATCGAAAAAAATGCCTTTGATCGATTTAAGTGGATTCGTATCCATCTTCCTATAAAGCAAACCAATTGTTAAGGTTAACCAAGAATAATCTGGCTGATGATGGTGCACTTCATGATTTCCAATTCCCATACCTAACGGAAACCAATGCGTATTACTTTCTTTGCTTTTAGAAGTCCCCATATGTTCACCCCAATAACGAATAGCGCCCAAAGTTGTCATTACTAAAAAAGAACCTAACACAAACCAAACATTAGGTTGCGCAAAATAGATGACACAACCTGCAACCAATAAAGACAATAGAATTAAATAAACATTAGGTGCTGCATTTGATTTTACTTTTGACGTCTCTTTTTTTGATTGCAAAACCACATAAAAATTAAATGCAAATGGAATGCATTGCAAAATAGCGTAGAGCACTCTTCTTTCATTAAAAAGACGTTCTTTAAAACCATTCCAAAGCGGGTCTTTATCGGTATTTGTATGCGCGTGATGCAGTAAATGATATTTTTTAAACAACTCTGTATAAACAGGTAAAATGATTAGACCTGCACTAACATTCATGATAACATGATCCCATTTTGTGCGGGTTAATGATTGGTGGGCGCCATCATGCATCAAAATCACAAAAAAAGAATGGCCCAATAACCCTGAAATCAAAATAGCCCAATAATTCCCCTGATCAAATAGTAACATACTCCAATAAATCCCCAAATAAAGAAGCCCCGAAACAATGATAGTTACCAAAAGGAGCAACCATTTGTTACTGCGAAAAAATTGTTCTAATTTTCGTTCTTTATTGAATTCAAAACTGCTCATTCACTTTCTAAAAATTCAATTATCCGAATTGCATTCAGATAAACTCTATCTACAAATTTAAGTTTCATTACAATTTCTGCCGTTTTATAAAACGATAGACGAGTGACTAAAAACTCCTTTGTCATATTTTGTGCAACTAAAACCCAATCGTCCCAACTCGCTTGAGTTTTTGATAATTCATATTGATAACGAAGATACTTGATTAGTGTCCGTTTGTCAAATTCGGCTGGTAAAACAAAAGCTAAAAACTCCACCAAATCTCGTTGAGGATAGTTAATTACAGCCAATTCCCAATCATAAATAAACGGTTGATTATTCGATCTTATTCCTACATTTTTTGGATTAAAATCATTATGCACCACTGTTTTTGAAACATTAGTTGCAGTTGGCTCTTCAATCAAGTCTTCTAAAAAATCATGTAAAATTTCAAATCGATTATCAGCTGCATCTGTACAAACTAATGCTATCATTTTACGATATAGCGACTCGGATTTTTTCAAATCAAATTCACTAATACCTAAAACTTTCGGAGCAGAATGGTTAGACAGAATGGTTTGCGCTTTACTTAACGCTTCAATTACTGCAATAATTTCTATTGAGCCCCATTCTTCTGGTCGATTTTCACTATCTATAATTTGAACATTATCTAAATTTACCCGCTCCATAAATAGCGCATAAATCTCTCTATTTTCTTGCTCAACATGCCCAAAGTAATGTGGCATAAAATCATAATTAGCTTGATGCAAGTAGGCCGCTATTCGAATTTCTTTGAGGTGTGATTTATTGTATTCTAAGTTTTTTCTAAACTGCGAAATCATGTCAGACAATTGCGGATCAATGGAAGCTGCCATAATGTGCAACCCTTTAATCACCTCCAAGTCTAATGGTTTTGACTTCATCAATAAAGCATAATTGACTCCTTGCTCATCCGACACGTCAAAAGCAGTAAAACCCATTATTTTTCGATTCACTTTTTTCGATATATGCGTCAATACACCATTTTCCACTTGTCGATCTAGCAGTTGAATATTCTGAATTGGATGATTAAAATTGGCCTGAATAAACGGAGCTATAAAATCAGTTGTTAATTCTTGCATTTGCAACCAATCAACGGGTTTATTTCTACCCAATTTCTCATGCGCCTTTGCAAATTCACCACTTGCTAATGCAGCATGTGTTGAAAGCTCTAGTCCTAATGCAAAGCCTGCAATTAAAGATGCGAATCGTTCTACTTTACCCGCTCCTGAGCAGCTCATTAATTGCAAAGCCTCTTGTTGCTTCGCCAATTGCGTCCCTCCGCCAACTGTTCCAATTACTAATGAATATAAAGTTAGATTAACTGTTAATCCTTCTTCCGTTTTTTCAAAATTTAAATCTCCCAAAGACGATTCATGAATAGATGCTAAATCTTGCCCCGTTGCTACAAAAATTGCAGCCACAGCATTGGCAACATTAATATTATACGCCATCATTCCGTTAGCTTTTGCCACCCGTTTACTGGTTGGAATGAACTGCAATAATTGATTGATATTCGTTCGTAAAACTTTTCGAATAACCGCTTCAGGAATCGTACACGTGGCAGTGACCTTTACTCCCCTCCCCTTGTCTATCAAATATTGCGACACCTTTTTATCTGAAGAGGCATTTCCTTCTAATAGAAAATCATTTATTGCTACACCTGTTTCTTTTTCAAATTGAGCATTAATCCACAAAAGGGCGTGCCAAGTGCAAGTGGTGGTCATGTTTTGCCCAGCAGCATCTCCAGTGGTATAAACAAAACGTAAATGCAATGATTCACTATCCCGTTCTGGATCTAATTCTAGTAGAACGGCATGGTTTGAATATTCTTCAGCGACTTTTTTAATTGAGTTAAAATTGCTTGCCACCCATTTTTCGAGTTGCAAGGCTTCTGCATCATTCGCCATTATAAACAAAGGCGCACGAACCATTCTTTGTCGCGCAACTTTTGCGGTAAATCCACCGGCCAATGAAATCGCCTTTGCTCCGCGGTTTATACTTGCAATTAGAGCCCCTTCTAAGGTTCCTGCCACGGCATGCACTTGCTCATTACCATAAGTAATCGGTCCAATTAATCCAACAGGCACCTCAACCGATCCTACCAGTGATTCAATATTATTTTGAACTGCTGTATAAGGGAATCCTAATTTATTTAAATGCTTTAATTCATAACCTTGCTCGCGCAAATAATCTAGGCGCAATTGAATTGCCGAAGCAATTACTAATCCTCTACCTGGCACAGGACGATAAGTAATTTGATTATTGATTTTGTCACTCATAAATTGAATGACTAAGATAATCAAGATTCAAGTACCATCATTTGAAGTTTTGACTTTATTGAAATTAACTTCTCTTATTGTTATGATCCTAATTAAATCAGCCCCTTCAAATCATTTTTAAATCGCCTGCCAATTGGAATTTCTATGTCATTAGACAAATGCAAATAAGCCGTGGAAAGTTTCGTAATACATTTTGAGTTAATAGCATATCCTCTATGTGTTTGGACAAATTGAGGCCCCAATTGTTCTACCAAATCACGCATAGTTGAACGTACTAAATATCTTTTGTCTTTGGTGTGAATTTGAATGTAAACATGATCGGATGCTAAATAGATAATTTCATCCACAGATAAAACAACCTGTTCTGTCCCCACCTTTACAGTAACAGTTTCTGAATTAGCGTCTTGTTCATGGTTGAAAATAGCCAACTTAACAGAAAGCAGTAGGTTAGAAACCGTAATGGGTTTAAGTACATAAGCAGCTGGGTTTGTTTTAAAAGCTCTTTTCACATAACCTTCTGTATTTTGCGAAGTCAAGAATAAAAATGGAATTTTAATTTCATCCGCAATCCAACGTCCTAAATCAATCCCGTCAGCCTCTCCCTTTAACTGAATATCTAACAAAGCAAGGTCAGGTTGATGATTTAAAATGATCCGTTTAGCATCTGACACACTCATTGCAATGGGACAGACTTCATAACCTTCATCCTCCATCATCAATTGAATATTGTCTGCAATCAACAATTCATCCTCAACTATTAGCACTTTATATTTTTTCCCTTCCATGGTTGTTATGCTGTCTTAGAAAATGGAATTTGAATAATGGCTTTGTGCGT
>CAKZPK010000472.1 GCA_937139035.1 uncultured Crocinitomix sp.
AGTTAGTATAAAGCACTTGCTGCAATGAAGCAATATATCCAACGTTTACACATCTGAAGTTCTTTTTGCCATACTTCCAACAAATATTTCCAGGGCCATTTCTTATCCAATCGATGTGTTCTAACCCGTTACCTACCTTCATTAATCCGACTGCAGTAGCAATAAGACCACTATTTTCTGACCACGTTTGTTGATCTTTTAAAGACCCTAAACCTCCATTTTGCTCAGTGTTCCACCAATCTTCAAATAGCAAGTGTTTCGAAGCTTCACTATTTCCAAAATCAATTGTTTCATCATAAAACAACCTCTCTGATCCAATTAGTATTGATTTTGATGCTGAAGGATTACCAATTAATGTTATTCGTTTATTTTCTTGAATATCAGTTTTAAAGAGCTGCACACTGTTACTGGGAATACTAGTTATACCTTTGATTTGAGTAATGTTTGTCTTGTATTCAAAACAATTAATATTGGGGATAACAATTACTCCATTCCCAAAAGTTCCTAGAAAAATGGTTCCTTTATCTGAAACAGTTATGGAGGAAATAAATGTATTTTTAAAATAGGTATCAGAAAGAGAAAAAATAGAGTCTTTATAAATTAGTTTGTTAATTCCTTGTTGACCTGAAATAAACCAAACGCTGTTATCTTGGGTTTGAATTACAGTTATTTGTTTCTCTCCAAAATTGTAAAATTTGTTTTGATAATGGTTTAGTAAAACACCATTTTTGTTTACGCTAATCAATTGATTGTTAGTGTAAAGAGAGAGGGCGTGATGAGGTGATTTTAAATTTTTATTGATTGAATTTTTAATAACAACTCGCTTCCCATTCACAATTTTAACAACTCCATTATTTACAGAATGATAAAGAATTTGTTTTGGGTTAACTCCATTTATCATGGCTGGGGTGTCACCTTTCTCACTTAATATTTTCCATATATTTTCTTTGAATATGGCAAGAACTCCAGCTCTTAGAATGATATTATCTTCATTGTCAAAAACAAAATCAACCCCATATTTGTGGACATAACTTTCTGGCATTTCTGCATAAAGAGAAAGACTGTCGTCACTTAATTTGAAAATCTTTCCGGATAATGTAGCGCAATACAAATTGTGTTTTGAGTCTAATCGCAAAGAAAATAGCGAACTGATATCTTGGTTTTTACGAAATGGGATAGGAGAGAACGTTCCGTTTTTATATACAAACAAACCATAGTTGGTAGTTACATAAAGCAATCCATTGGGGTGCTGTTTTATTGAATAAATATCGGCATTAGAAAATTCATTTTCACCTAAAAAGAAGTGTGCAGGATTTTGACTAAAGCTAATGAAACATAGCAATGAAAAAACTCCAGAAAGAACATATTTTTTTAATGTGTCCAAAAAAAATTAATTAAGCTATTAACAAGTTAAAAGCCTCATATCTAGAACGAGAAATTTTAGCCTTTGTGTTATTGGATAAAGTTAAGGTTAAATCACCTTTATTAATGCTTTCAATATGGTTTAAATTGATTAACCATCCTCTATGGGAACGAAAAAAGCCATCTTGTTCCTCTAATTTCCCTTCAAAATGTTTTAAATTTTTACTAATAATTAGGGGCTTGTGATTTGTTCGATAAATCTTGCAATACGCACCTTCTGCTTCTATGGCAATAATATTGTTGATTTCTAATATTTTTCGTTCTCCAATTGTTGGAATTATAATTTTTTTATACTCTTTCTTTTTTATGGAATTAAGAAGTTCGTCGTACGCTTCTTTTGATTTTTCCTTTCCTAACTTTTCAGAAACTCTTTCTACCGCATTCACCAATCTTGATCGATCTACAGGCTTGACCAAATAATCTATGGCGTTTAACTCAAAAGCTTTAATGGCATAATCGTCAAATGCGGTAACGAAAATGATTTCAAAATTGATTTCTTCAAAAAAGCTTACCAACTCATATCCGTTATAATTTGGCATTTGAACATCTAGGAATACAACATTTGGTTGTAATTCTTTTATTTTATCTACCGCAGTAATTACATCTACACACTTAGCAAGAACTTCTACGTCAGGGCAGTTTCGACTCAATAGAGCGCTTAGAACATCCCTTGCGCGTTGTTCATCATCAACAATGATTGCACTTACTTTATTCATGAAGTAAATCTAAAAATTTTAAAAGGACTTTCTAATTCCAATTTATGAAATTGACTTCTACTTTGTAAAGTAATTGACGAACATTTATTTAAAGCTACGGAAATAATTTTCAAAATTTACCAAT
>CAKZPK010000473.1 GCA_937139035.1 uncultured Crocinitomix sp.
GGCAGATCAAAGAAAGGGAGAGGATGATACAGATATTTGGATAGCAAAATCAACAGATAAAGGAAATACATGGTCTGCTCCAAAAAGAATTAATGACGACAGCTCAAAAAAGCACCAGTTTTTAACTTGGTTGACCATTGATCAAACCAACGGATATTTATATAGCGTGTTTTATGATCGTCGTAATCATGATAGTCGCAAAACAGATGTTTACCTTGCTGTATCAAAAGATGGAGGCGAGAATTTTGAAAATTATAAAATCAGTGAAAGTCCATTTTTACCCAATCCAAAAATCTTTTTTGGAGATTATACAAACATTTCTGTACATAATGGCGTAATAAGACCTATTTGGACACGTTTACACAAAGGAAGAATTACTTTGCATACCGCGTTAATTAATCAAAAAGAACTAAAGCAATAATTGCTAAATGAAGTTATCTGTCATAATTGTTAACTATAATGTTGAGTTCTTCTTAGAACAGTGCCTAAACTCTACGTTTGAGGCATTAAAACATGTTGATGGAGAGGTTTTTGTCGTGGATAATAATTCCATTGACGGATCATTGGAGATGGTGGCTGAGAAATTTCCGCAAGTACATTTAATTGCAAATAAGGATAATGTAGGATTTTCAAAGGCGAATAATCAAGCACTGCTCATAGCAAAAGGGGAGTATCATTTATTGCTTAATCCAGATACAATTGTAGAGGAAGATACCTTTCTAAAGGTTGTTGAGTTCATGGATGAGCATCCTGATGCTGGAGGACTAGGTGTTAAAATGATTGACGGTAAAGGAAACTTTTTACCAGAATCAAAACGTGGATTACCAACACCAAAAGATGCTTTTTATAAAATCTTTGGATTGTCTCGATTATTTCCAAAATCAAAACGATTTGGACGTTACCATTTATCCTATTTAGATAAAGAAGAAACTCACGAGATTGAAATATTGTCTGGCGCATTTATGTTAATGCGAAAAGAGGCACTGGATAAAGTAGGCTTATTAGATGAGGCCTTTTTTATGTATGGCGAAGATATTGATTTGAGTTATCGTATAGTGTTGGGTGGTTATAAAAATTATTACTACCCTAAAACACGAATTATACATTATAAAGGCGAAAGCACAAAAAAGAGTAGTGTCAACTATGTATTTGTGTTTTATAATGCCATGATCATTTTTGCTAAGAAGCATTTTTCTAGTAAAAACGCAAGAATATATTCGTTTCTAATCAATTTGGCCATTTATTTTAGAGCAGGGGTAGCCTTGCTAAATCGGGCCATTAAGAGGTTAACGATACCGTTGATAGATTATGGACTAATAGTTTTAGGATTATTCTTTATTGGCGCCCAATATCAAAATTTCGAAGACATTGTTATTCCGGCTAATCTATTAAACTACGGCTTGCCAATTTATGGAGGAGTGTGGTTTTTGGTTCAAATTTTTTCAGGCGGATATGATAAACCTGTTAAACCTTGGAAGAATGTAATTGGCGGTTTAATCGGTACAGGGCTTATTTTAATGATTTATGCTTTATTGTCCAAGGAGTATCAGTTTTCGCGCTTGATTATTTTGTTGGGCGGAGCTTGGGTAATTAGTTATTATTTGCTGTCGCGCGTATTGTTGCATTTTACAGCTGGCGAATCCTACCGAATTGGAGGTTCAAAGAATAAGCGTTTTGTTATTGTTGGTGATCGTAACGAGGCAGAGCGTGTAAGCCAACTTTTAAAACAAACCAATAGCAAAGTATCTTCGGTAGTCTTTTTATCACATACAGATACTAAGGATGAAGAAGGATTCGTGGGTACAATCAATCAGTTAGATCAGGTAATTGACATTCAGAAAATTGATGAGGTTATATTTTGCGCTAAAAATATATCTGCAGCAACTATAATTTCAAAAATGCTGCAATTAGAAGGTGCTAAATTGGACTTTAAAATTGCACAGCCTGAAACCTCTTTTTTAATTGGAAGTAACTCTATTGATTCTCAGGGAGATTTATACGTGATGGATATCAATAAAATTAACAAGCCTGCCAACCGCCGTAACAAGCGAATGGTAGATGCCGTTGTTTCTTTTTTCGCGTTAATATTGAGCCCTATTTTGGTTTGGGCTTATAAGGATAAAAAGCAATTTTTTAGCAATATGTTTAGCGTATTGTGGGGAAAACTATCTTTTATTGGTTATGCCCCAATTCAACATCAATCTAACCTTAAATTGCCTAAAATTAAACGTGGAATTTTATCTGCAGAGCTAATGGTTAATGGTAATAACTTAGATGATGATGCGATTTCCAGACTCAATTTAATCTATGCAAAAAACCATTCTTATCTCACAGATTTGAAGTTGATGTTTAAGCACATTCTTCGTTGGGACAATAAGTAATCGGTAACGTTTCTTTCTACACTAAATACGTTCTATAAACTGATCTAGATTTTGATCCTCAGTTAATTGCATTTTCTTTTTTAATCTATAACGACTCATTTCAACAGATTTTGGTGAAATAGAACGGATAGATGCAACCTCTTGAATGCTGGTTTTGATACGAATCAATCCGCAAAGCTTTTTTTCATTAGTTGTCAGGTTCGGAAATAATTCTGTTAGTCGCGTAAAGAATTCATGATTGATTTTTTCAATATTAGAAGCCAATGCTGCGTTATCTGAATTAAGTTTAAGGTTCGTGTCTGATAAATAAATTAACTCTCTTAGTTCAGTTAACATTTCAGGCTCGCCAATTGCAAATCGTTTAAGTCGTTTAATCCCTTCGTGCAACTTAGCCTGAATTTCATTTTTCCTTTTGTTATCAATTGAAAAGTTGATGAGGTCTTCTTTATTTGTCTCCAATTCTTTTTGCAGTTGTAATGAGGTTGATTGGCTTTTTTCTAGGTGAGAAGAAATGATTTGGTTTTTCATTAGCACCATTTCCTTTTTATGTCGGGCTTGTTTTATTCTTGATCGATATAACCGAATAATTGCAGCACTTACAAAGACAATCACTAATAAAAGACTTACAATTAACCAAAGCAAATAATTTAATTCACGTGCTTCGGCATCTTTATTTTCAATTTGTAATTGTAATACTTTCGCTTTTTCTTTCTTTAGGTTGATGTAGTAATTGAATTCTAATTTTTCAGCGTTTCGTTTATC
>CAKZPK010000474.1 GCA_937139035.1 uncultured Crocinitomix sp.
CTGTGGTTCAGCTTGGGTCAGTTGGTTTCATTGTTTTTCTAAAATTCAAATTATATAAACGCGCTACATCTTTCACGCTCAGATTATTTACTAGCTAATTCCAATAAAAATGAAAACACCTTATAAAAATATTTATGCCGTCTTAAAATTGAACAGGTTTATCGTGTTAGCAGTTGTCATTTTCGCAATGTTATCCAGCACTTTTTCAGTATGGATGGCTTTTACTACGAATAAAAATGCGCTCAATAGTGCATTTGCCATTAATACCGATGGCAGCATTATTCCGTTGAAGCTCGTTACCCAAAAAGAAAATTTTAGAGTTGAAGCTTTGGCCCATTTAGACCTGTTCCACAAGTATTTCTATAACATTGATGCCAGTAATTATGAACGGAATCTTGAAAAGGCACTTTGGCTAGGTAATAGTTCTGTGGATAATTTATATCGTCAGAAAAAAGCTGATGGTGTCTATAACCGATTGCTGCAATACTCGCTAGTTCAGAAAGTACTAAGCATTGATTCACAAATCGAAGAACAAAACGGAACATATGTCTTTAAAACTGTTACAGTCTTTGAAATAAATAGAGGTTCAATAATAGACACTTACGAACTTGTTTCTAGTGGGAACTTAATTCCAGTTGATAGAAATTTCCCAAACAATCCGCACGGATTGTTGATTACAAACTATTTCGAGAACACCTTAAAAAAAATAAACGATGAAAATTGAGCCGATAATCGGCATTTAAAAACCACGATTATGAAAGTAGAAAAAAATAAAATAGTCTTTGCAGCGGTGTTGGTTGTGATTTTTATATTCCTAATTTCCTATTCTATGATGGTTATGGGCGATGATAAAAGTGAAAATGAAAATCTTGAACAGACTTTAGTGCCAGATTTAGATGAAAACCAAAAAGAGTATGATTCTAAACTGGATGCTATCAATGATTTAAAAGAAGTGCGTGAAAATAATGCGCCTAGCATCTACGATGAAAAATTTTTGGATTCAACAGGTCTTTATAATCCTGAATTGCCAGAACAGGAAAAAGAACGAATTGTAGATAGTATTTACGAGGCTGGCAAAATTCAATATTCCGAAAAGCGATACCAGAGCTTTGGGCAAAAGAAAATCACTCAAAATACTACACAGCAAATTGACTCAGCCGATATCAAAAGAGAACAAAAAATAGAAGCTAAAGAATTGGGCTTAGAACATCAACTGTTCTTTGCTGCTTCGCCGAAACCAAACGAAGTTTCGATTATTGGCAATACAGATGCAACCATTCACGTGGTTGTGGACGGTGACCAAGTTGTAAGAGCTAATACGCGATTGAGAATGCGGCTTACTAAGGCTGCATTGATAAATGGTAAACAAATGCCCAAGAACGCACTAGTATTTGGGTTTATCAGTTTTCAACCTAATCGTGCAATAATTGATATTGAAAATATTATGCATCATCCCACCAATCTTAAAGCGTTCGATTTACTAGATGGTAGTGAAGGTATTTACGTAGAGAATAATTTTCGAGCAGAAGCGACCACAGAAGTACTGGACGATATTATAGGGGACATCAATATCCCAACTGTTCCGCAAGTAGGCGGAATTACAAAGGTGCTTAGACGTAGTAATCGAAACGTAAAAGTAACGGTATTGAACAATTACAGATTAATTCTAAAACCTAAGTTGTAAGTCCATATAACACATTTAAAATCTCACTATTATGAAAACATATATTATTATTTCGGCTTTTATTATTTCCGCGTTCGCACCGCGACTTTGCTCGTCACAAGCTACAACGCAAATTCTTGACACCATTTATGCTAATGACACAAAAAATGTGGCACTTTTCTTTCCAGAGCCAATACGGCAAGGGGTTACTGGTGCGGATAATTTTGTATTTACTTATAATCGAGAAAAAGAACAGTATTTCGGATTGCTTCAAGCGAAGCCTGGAAAAGAAAGCAATCTATTGGTAATCAACAGAAATGGTTCAATTTTTTCGTATATTGTAAGGTATAAATCTCAGCTTTCAAAGCTGAACTATTTCGTGCCAAATGCAAGTAGTATTGGCAATGAGAAGCCTATCGCTAAAGATACTATCAAAGTAAATAAGGTTGAAGATTTAGTTGATAATAGAACTTTTTATTACACCAAATTCTCGTCTTATCTTCTTGAAAGGAAGCAACGCATAGGTACGATACAAAAGCGAAATGACGGTATCATTTTGAGTATTGAGAATATAGTTTTTGATAAGGAAGAGCTTTATTTTGTTATCCAAATTGAGAATAAATCTACCTTGGATTACGATTTGAATTTTCTAAACCTTTCGATTGAAACACGACAAAAAGGCAAGAGAAAATCGTTACAAAAACTGATTCAAGAACCCGTATATAAGTACAATTTACTATCTAGAATAGCGGAAGGTAAAGTTGTTAGATTGGTTTATATAGTGCCTAAGTTTTCAATAAGCAATGACCGTAGATTGGTTGTAGAGCTGAATGAGAAAAATGGAGAAAGAGATCTAACATTGAAGGTGTCGCACAAATATATCAATAACCCAAATTAATATTATTATGAAAAAAATCGTCATTTGCTCGTTAGTAGTTCTATTCATTTCCTGTTCAGAAAATAAAAATACTTACCCTTCAGAAACCGCAAAAATTGTTGCGGAAAGCTTTTTCTCAAAAGATGAATCAGTTCTTAAAAAACATACAACATCAGAAGGATATAGTAGTTTCGTTACTGTTCAAAGTATGATACCAGAATCTGATAAAGATATCGTGGTAGAAATCTTAGATGAAGCCATTGATGGAGATATTTCTTGGGTAAAATATAGCACTACCTATGATGGAAAATCTGGTGTTTTCAAATTGGTCAAAGAGAATGGACAATGGAGAGTTACTAATAAAGGACCGAGGGAGAAAGGGCCTTTTTGAAGGTAATACTGAATTATTTCAATCTATCCCTTATATTACCACTTATTTTTTTTGTAATGGATGACATCTAAGTTCAATATAACTTAAAGAACTATAAAGTTAAAATACGGATCTTCGAAGTGATATTGCGATAAGCTGCTACATTGATTATTTACTTTATATGATTCTTTATAAATTTCAGTGGTTATAGAATTGATGGCATTTAATTTATTTAATGATTGATAGACACCCATCTTTGGTCTCTTAAAAAATCCCGCTTCCAAAAACATAGGCACAACGCTGTAGATTCCATTTTCAGTAGCTCGATTCCCGCCGTAGGTATTCGAAATTGTTTTTTTTATAGTGTCTGAATTAATAATATCTTGCACAGAAAAATACTTACCAAATACACTAAGGACGTCAAAAGAGAAAGGGAATGCACTATTCAATAAAGCTATTAAAATGATGTTCCTATCTGTTTTTTTGGTAATCGCTAAATTCAGAACGTCTCTATTATCGTCCAAAAAAGTTTTAAGAGGATTACCTTTTATTATCCTGTTAACAATTCTCAGCGCTTTCTTCAGCCTATTCTCCCCTTTAAAGTCTAGTCTTAATTGCTCCAAGACATATTCATTACTATAAGAAAAGTTAAGATACGCTTATAATGCCGCATACAGAGTATCTAGTGGAATTCTTTGGTTTATGTCAATTGATTTATTGTTCATTTTGAAATCGTTATAAATGGAATTAACACTTCCAATAAATGAGCCCCACCATGAGTCACTAATGTTTCTTCTCTTGAAAAACTCAAATCATTTTTAAAATAAATAGCCTGATCTTCCATTACAATCGAACTTTTTAATTCAGGGTTGTTATTTATAAATTCATCAGATAGCCATTGCTCAGAATACTCAATGTGTCTTTGACTTCTGCTTCCGGATTTATTGGATCCTAACTTTTCTCTACCAAGTAAACTCCTCCAACCTTTAGCTTGAATATTTCCATGATCTGTAGTTAAAAATATTTTAAAATCCTGCTCAAGTAAATAATTAACAACAGTAGCTATATTACTTCTCTCAATCCAGTTCTCGGTAAGTTTCAAAAGATCATAATAATCTTTTGAACTGTGCATATAATCATCTAAATCTTTGTAAACAGCCGCGAATCTTTTAATATTTATTAAATTTTCAAGATAAATGTTTTGATGGTTATATCTAATTTCTAATTCATTAAATCCCTTTGAATCCCAATAGGCACTCCAAAGTTTTGATTCATTAGTAGGGCCCTGTCTATAATCCGTATCAGGTGATCCTCCTTTAAATATAGCTTGTCTTGATAACTGAGTTATAGAAGGAATCCATGAGTAAATCACTTCTTCTTTAATAGCTCCGGGCAATTTTTTACTTAATAACTGATACTGCCAATAACTTAAACCGTCAACTACTATTAAAGCTACTTTATCATTTTTATAGTTAAAGTCTAGATAATCAAGAATTTTAGAAACTATTTGAGGTTTTTTAACAGCACTTGAGTTTTTGGAAGATTGAAAATCTTTTTCAATTTTAGTTTGAAAAACATCATTAACATCATTAATCGTTAACATGACTCCTTCTAATTCCTTTGTGCCAATTGATCCCAATAAAGCCTTCGATATTATTTTAGATATTTTAGCCCAGTCAATGACTGAGTTACTTAACTCCTTATTTATATTGTTAGAAAATTCTTGAATGTCAAATTGAAGAATAGTTTCCTTTTTTTCTAAATATTTTATTTTTTTAAGTTCTTCTATTGTTTGACTTTTCGATAAAGTTATGACCTGTTTAGATTGGTATAAAATTTCGAGTGTTGGAATATTTTCCTTTAAAATGGTTGGTATATGATAACTAGAAATATAATCCTTAATAAAAAATTCAACTTTACTTGACTTCTTCTTGATATCTTCTAAATAATTTGAATTGTCTTCACTTAATAAAATTTGAATCGAGTTTTCATCCCTAAGTTCAAATTCCACTCGCTGTTTAATTGACGAACCTTTAACAATGTTGATAGAGTTTTCATTGCATAACTCAATTACATCTTCACGAAATAGAAACCCATCATTGTTTTCAACTAATAAAACAGGATTAGATTGATTTCTAAAATCATCAATAATATGCTGCATTAAACTCTTACCCATCTATTCTAATTGTTAAGAGTTGTTTAATGCCTGGAATGATTTTTCTATTTGTCTGGAATTCTTTCATCCATTTTTCATGATCCTTCTCCAGCTTTAAAAGTTTTGAGAATTTTATATTTTCTATACCAATTTTATTAATCCTTAATTTTTGAAAATCATAAGAATTCATTTTATTTTCTTTTTTGAATTTCATCTTCTCGGAAACATCTGCTTCTAAGTTTTGAAAAACAATATAGAGCGCTTCATTCAATTCATTTTTTAAATCTTTGTTAGAAGGGATAGTATCTTTGAAATTAAATAGATGGTCACTTTCTACTGAAATTAATCGATTCCAAATATCATTAGCATAGGCCGCATATTGCTTACCATTATCTGCTGTAAAAAAACATTGGTAGTGCACTTTTTTATCAAATTGATTCTTAGCGGTTACTTCCCATAAACTCCAATATCCAGGGGTTTCTTCCTTTTGATTAGATTGAAGTACTGGTATTTCTTTATTATTCTCTACACTACCTATATCATTTAATAGTGTTTTTATCCAGTCGTGCTGCAAAGTAATATGTTCAATACCTGGGTTGATTAGTGCTGCCTCAGCATCAAAAGTGATTTTTTTATGGAGTCCATTTACTTTTACATCTATAAAATGTAATAGATTTTTACTAAGTGTTCCTTGATGAATTTTTGTATACTCCACAATTAATTGTTCGAGCCATTGTGGTAATGGACTGTGTTTAATTTCTGCTGCTTTTTTAATATTAATTTCATCTTCCTGTACTTGAGGCAGGACACCTTCTGTACTTTGAAAATCTCTTAATTTAGATTTTATTTCATACAACCATTTATCACCTGCAAATTCAAATTTTGAAGGATCTAATAAACTCTGTAAATACAACTGATTGATTTTTTTAATATCTAAAGCTGAGTCTAATACATCCGATGTTTTATCAATGCCTAATTGTTCTAAAATATTATTTAATTTTTCCTCTATAACTTCATATACGCGTAAATCAACACTGTTATTGGTTAGCATATTATACGCTTGCACTACATTTTTTTGCCCGATACGATCCACTCGACCAATTCGCTGCTCTATCATCATAGGATTCCATGGCAAATCATAATTGATAATAATATGGCAAAACTGCATGTTTAAGGATTCCCCAGCAGCGTCTGTCCCTATCAATATTTGTGACTTGTTTTTAAAGTTCGACAAGGCTATTTTACGAGTATCTACGTCTTGACTTCCATTTATCACCTCACAAGAATAGCCTTTGGATTTAAAAAACTCAAATAACATTTTCTGTGTAGTTCTAAATTCTGTAAATATTAATATTTTAAGATTTTTATCATCCTTTTCTAATTGTAGTTCTTGATATTTTTTAAGCAGTGCATCTGCTTTGGCATCTGTTTCCGTTTGCATGCACTCTTTGGCCTGTTCAATCAAATCACATAGCAAAGTTTCTTCATCTGCTAGCCCTTCTCCTGGCGTATGATAGACACCATCAAAATCAACAGTTTGTTCAAAATCTTCTGATCCACTGTCAATTTCATCGGCATAGTTTTCTATGTCATTATCCTCACCATAGCGCAAACGCTCTAACCTACTTTGCATCGCAGAAAGTATTGCAGCGGTAGAACTACTTACCAAGCGCTGAAACAGAATCATTATTAAGCCTGTAGCATTGTTTTTAGAGCGTTTTGCCGTGTTAAAACCCATTATCACATAATTAGTAACCGCACCATATAAATCCATTTGTTTTTGATGCTTATTGATATCTAAAAAAACATCGAATCTGTTGGTTTGTCTTTCGTTGAAAAGTTTGTTGCCTTCATAATCAACAGCTAATCTCTTTTCTGTACGAATCACATAAGGCTCTAATTCATCAATATCTGGTAATCCCTCTCCAACGAAAGCGTCGGGATCGAGTAATTGTAATATTCTTCTAAAGTGGTCTGCCTTACCTCTATGAGGCGTAGCAGTAAGTAGCAACACATTCGCTACGGTGTTACATAATTCTTGAGCAAGAATATATCTAGACACTGAGGATGATGCACCTCCCATCTTATGGGCTTCATCGATGATTACTAAATCAAAGTCTGCTTCCAAAACAGCTCCCATTCTGTACTTGTTGTATTCGTCAACTCGCGCTTGTGACCAGCCTTGTCTTTTCTCTAAAGGTTTTAATGCATCCGTGGAAACAATGATCTGATTGTGTTGCGTCCAAAAGTTAAATTCTTCATCGGCATTAATATTAGAGAATGTTCTAGCCATAGAAGTTATCATTTCGGAATCGTACAAATGAAACACTTCATTAAAATGCTCTTTCAATTCACTTTGCCATTGCATCATAGAAGACTTTGGGACAATGACGAGTGTTCTTTTAATATCACCTCTAAGCTTAAGCTCTTTAAGAATTAAGCCGGTCTCAATGGTTTTCCCCATCCCAACTTCATCAGCCAACAAAAAGCGATTTTGCATAGATTGCATTACCTTTTCTAGTACTAATATTTGATGTGGTAATGGTATTAAACTACTCTCATAGGGTGCTAATATATTTTTCTTGGCAACTTCGTCCTTAATTTTCGCCGCAATTGCTACAAAGCGAATAAATGGCAAAGAATAAACAATGTCTTCTGTTTCTAATTCTTCATGGGTGACTTGGAGAAAAGAATCATCTTCCAATACTCTTATCCAAGCTATTTTTTGTCCAAAAACATCCTTTTCACCTAAAATTTCTATTGCTTTTCCTTTGTACAACATGTTTATACTTTTGAACTTGCTATATCATAAAACTGCAATAAAACTTCGTCCTCCATCAAAAGATTATTCGGGATTCGATCTCCGATTTGAACAATCGTTTTAAAGTCTTTATCCTGGTAGCATTGTTTAAATCCTGCACGTAAGGCCTCAACACGTGCTTCTTTTATCTTTGCCTTTGGTTTGGCCACTTCTGTTTTATAAGCATCAAATTGCTTAAGCAATCGCTTGGTGCGTAATTTATTTAAGTCAGCTTCATTTTCAAGATCTGGCGAATACCATTTTCCTGTATCATCTTTTAAGAAGTTCTCTTCTAAAATGGTTGCCAATTCAGGAATTAAATCTCCCTTACGAACTCCTGCTAAAGCTTGCATCCATTGCGGATGAATATCTTGATAAGTTGAGCATTTATCAGCTAAAACATTTTTTAACCATAAAACACCATCTTGCTCAGAAGACACTAAAATTGATAGTTGAATGAATTCAGGATTCTCCTTTTTCTTTATATCATACTCCTGAACTTGTTCATTTGTAAAAAACATACCGTCTCTTTCAATAAATCTTTCTCTTAAACCTTGCTGAAATTTCCCTGCATCAATCGGCACCGGTAAGCCTCTTTGCACATAAAAGGCTATAAGTCTATCAAACAATATTTTAGGACTACGTTCTATAATTGCTGTAGTTGAATTTCCAGAGGTTAAATGAATTGGTAAATGATGTAAATGCTCCTCTATAAAATCCCAAACTGCCATGCCAGTCTGTTGGTGCTGTTTGAATTTTTCATCAAATACGGAAGAAGGTTTATAACAAGAGATTATGAGATCTTGTTTCACGGCGGTTGGTGTGTTTACGGCCTTAAAACTACCTTGTTTTTTGTCTAAACTTGATATATTTGAAATAATAAAACCAGAAAGCTGAAGAGAGTTTTGAATACTATTCCAAATAGCTGCACTAGTATTGCTGAACTCTACCGTCATCCATTTACCTGGCTTCAAAATTCTATAATACTCTTTGAAGCAAGAGTGCATTAAATGTTGATAATCCAATGTGGATTTTCCTTGAGTTCTATTTGAAATAGCTTCTTTGTTATTATTTGTTAAAACCTTAAGCCACGACTCCCACATAAAATTTAATTCTGAATACATGATATTAGAACCAAAAGGTGGGTCAGTAAAAATATAGTCAATCGAACTTGATTTTAAGTTTAGCAATGTCGCAGAACCTGTGAAAATAGCGGAATTACTTCGATTAATATCTAGACTATTAAAAACTCCTGCAAAGTCTTTTATTTTTCTCTCTAATTGATTGAAAACATTATTTTCTTGCGGAGTAGCACAAATATAGTATGTTCCGGAGGTAGTGCCTCCTTTTCCATTTGCTCTCCATCTATACAACC
Source organism: uncultured Crocinitomix sp. (assembly GCA_937139035.1). GTDB lineage: Bacteria > Bacteroidota > Bacteroidia > Flavobacteriales_D > Crocinitomicaceae > Crocinitomix. The sequence goes on from CAKZPK010000474.1 coordinate 9,241, forward strand.
AGGAAACATTTTGAAGAATCGATGTAACAAGCAAATGAAATCTATTATCACTTTTGGAAAGTTCAATAATTGCTGACAATATTATTAGTGTTCTTTTAGGAAAAAGCTCAGAAACATTTTGAATTAATTCGTTTTTTAAACGTCCGATTTCATCTCCCTCAATTATTTCATTTAACGGTATCCAATTATTTAATTTAAAATTTTCAATTTCTTCAAATTTATTAATGTCATCAGAGTCTGGAGACTTATTATATCTTTTTCCCTTAAATGTGTAATTAAGCAATACAGGGATTCTCTTTTTTTTAGATATTGCTTCCCCTTTAAATTTATCATAAACGGTTATTAATGCATCATTTACACTTTTTTTGGTATGTAATGATTTACAATGTGGACATTCAAAATTACTATTTACGATGCCCTTTTCTCTTTCAACAGCAGATTCCCAAAAAACAATTTCTCCATTGCAGTTACTACATATATAAACATCACTCCAGATGGTATAATTTACGAATCCATTTAATCCGTTTTTATGATTTGTTTCGTATAGCCAATTAAATTCCTTTTTTAACTTATTTATGAGATTATTTGCTTTTTCAACAAATTTGTGGCCATCAATAGGATTGTTGTAATTATAAGCAATATAACTCGCTATTGTACTCAAATCACCACCTATGTAATTTCTTTTACCCCATTTTAAATTCTTATTTTCCTGTTCAAATAAGTGTTTCAATTCTGATGGAGGATTACCACATATTGAAGCGGCAACACCTGTCATGCCTGTTCCAGCAAAACCATCATACACCAAATCACCAGGCTGTGTGTAATGCAAAATATAACGCATAATTGCTGGGTGAGGCACCTTAGTATGATATGAATGTGCCATGTAAATGGGGTTGTTCTTTCCTTCACTAACATCAGAAGTATAAGGCGCACCTATAATGAAATTAGAAATTCGTTTGCTATCATTTTCTAGATGTTTTTTTTCATTTTCCCATTCTTCTACAAAATCATTTAACCAGGGGTTTGGACAAGCCGTATAATACGGAGGATCTGAAAGATTAATAATATCCTCATCTTCGCCAATTGGAAAGCCTTCCATTTTTTTTAGATCTGGTAAGCGCTTACGCAATTCTTCTCTAAAATAAGCTCTTCGCTCTTCTTCCGAGTTAAAGGTTTTTCCTAAAATGTTCGATGATATATCTACATTATTTGTCATTTTTTTTATAACTTTTTAATGAAACTACCATAAGCTTCTTTATCCATTGATATATATGTCTCCAAATTTTCATTTAAATTATGCACATGAAAAATTGACAGTGCATCATCATGAATAACGAAATAAGCTGGAACGTTCATCCCTATGGATAGTTTAATTAAGATATCTCTTTCTACAGCAGTCCTTTTCCAAATAAATCTTTTTGAGTTTAAGATATGTTTTTCATCCTTACATCGTCCAGTAACTGCTAGAAACCCAACGATACCACGGTCTTTTCTATAATCTACAA
>CAKZPK010000475.1 GCA_937139035.1 uncultured Crocinitomix sp.
GCTGTTAAATTATTATTACCAACGTAAATTGCCTCAAGCATTGTGTTAGCAGAAAAATCTACGGACGCTAATTTGTTTCCTTCTAAATTTACCCATTTTAATTTGGTGTTTTTAGATAAATCTAAACTTGTTAAATTGTTTCCTTTTATGTTTAAACCTGTAATGTTTACAAACGCTTCAATTCCTGTTAAATCTGAAATATCTAAATATTCTCCGCGAGTAATATCATCATGAACTGCTTCTGCTTCGTAAACCTGAATCTCATTATCGCCATTTGAGTTGATAAACGGATCTGCCAATAACGCGTTTTTCATATTTGCATCTGGAATATGTACAACTGCTACAGAAGTTGTAAATCCGCAATCAGCATTAAAAACTGAACTGTCTGTAATATTTGTCCAATTTGATGTTGCATACGCAACATCATCAACCTGAACACAAGTTAAATTAGGATTGTTTTGTAAAAACATTTCGGTTACATTAACATTGTTAGTGTTTTTTAAATTCAATTTTGTTCTTGAAATCATATAGTCTTTCAAGAAGTCAGTGTAGGTTGCGCCATAGCCAACTGGGGCATTGGCTGCTTGTTCTTCAAATAATTCAACAGAAAACGTGTTCGCATTTATACTTCCGTCAAGCATTCCATATTGAATGGTGCATGAGAATAATAATAGTGGTGCTAAAAAAAGTACAAATCGTGTTTTCATATTATTATAACGCTTAGTGTCAGGGCTTATTTTAAATCGTATTCTTTTATTTTTCTATAAAGCGTTCGTTCAGATATGCCTAAATCTTGCGCGGCATATTTTCTTTTGCCTCTATGTTTTTCTAATGCTTTTTGAATCAATTCTTTTTCACGATCTTCCAACGATAAAGATTCTTCAACCTCTACATGTTCCTCAAAACCACTTCCAAATTGATCTTGATTATGCGCAATAGGATCTTCGTTATAAGCATATGGCTCTGCTAATAAATTGGCAGCACCCGTGGTAGGTTCAGGATATAATTTTGCAATCATGTCATTACGGTCGTCTGTACTCAAGTCTTCAGTACCTTCGCGTAACATATTAACTACCATCTTTTTTAATTCACCTAAGTCCTTTTTCATGTCAAACAAGACTTTGTAAAGGATGTCTCTTTCACTAAAATCGCTTTCTTTCGAAGCATTATTAGCCAAAATGGGGAGGTTTGTAGCAGTATAATCAGGTAAATAAGTACGTAAAATTTCACCGCTAATGTCACGGCTGTTTTCTACAACAGATATTTGTTCCGTTACATTTCTTAATTGTCGAATGTTACCTGGCCAATTATAGTTCAATAAAACTTGAACAGCATCTTCAGTCAATCGTATGGCAGGCATGCGATATTTTTCAGCAAAATCTGAGGCGAATTTTCTAAACAATAAATGGATATCATCCTTTCTTTGTCGTAACGGCGGTAATTTAATTGGAACTGTGCTTAATCGGTAAAACAAATCCTCTCTAAATTTTCCGGTTTGAATTGCTTGCAACATGTTCTCATTAGTTGCTGCTATAATTCTAACATTCGTCTTTATTGGTTGAGATGATCCTACGCGAATGAACTCCCCAGTTTCCAAAACCCTTAACAGTCTTACCTGCGTTGTTAAAGGTAATTCAGCAACTTCATCTAAAAAGATGGTACCGTTGTCTGCTACTTCAAAATATCCTTTTCTTTGGTCATGGGCTCCAGTAAATGACCCTTTTTCATGACCAAATAACTCACTGTCTATTGTTCCTTCCGGAATTGCACCGCAGTTAACAGCAATGTATGAGCCATGCTTACGCGCACTAAGCTGGTGAATAACTTTTGGCATTACTTCCTTACCCGTACCACTTTCTCCAGTAATTAATACACTAATGTCAGTTGGAGCAACTTGCACTGATATGTTTAATGCCTGGTTTAAAGCACTTGAATTACCAATAATTCCAAAACGTTGTTTTATTTGCTGTGCATCCATAATTAACTCTTTACCGCTACACCTTTTAATGTTGCACTCGTAAAATCAGTGATCTTAACATTGACATAATCGCCAGGTTCAAAATTCTCTTTAGGGAATATGGTTGTCACGTTTTGTGAATTTCTTCCGTAAACAAAATCATCTGAACGCTTTGACGTTCCTTCAACAAGAACTTTACAAACATTACCAACCATGCGTTCATTAGCCTCGTGGGATAATTTAGCTTGCAAGGCTTGTACTTCATAAAGTCGCTGTTTCTTTAAGTCTTCTGGTATATCATCTTCAAACTTCCGTTCAGCTAATGTTTTTGGTCGCTCAGAATAAAAGAACATATATGAAAATTCATATCCAACTTCTTTCATTAAAGAAATCGTCTCTTGATGATCCTCATCTGTCTCGCCACAAAACCCAGTTATAATATCTGATGAGATAAAAGCATCTGGTAAAATTCTTTTTATCGCATCAATTCTGTTTAAATACCACTCTCGCGTATAACCTCTGTTCATTCTTTTTAAAACATCAGAACTTCCTGACTGAACAGGTAGGTGAATGTATTTGCAAAGATTCTCATATTTTGCCATAACATGCAAAACATCATCCGTCATGTCTTTAGGATGAGAAGTGGAGAATCGAATTCTTAAATCAGGATTAACCAAAGCTACTTTTTCCATTAAGCCAGCAAAAGTTACTACAGGCTTACTTTCATCTATTACTTCCCCTTTTTTGGTTATGTTCCATTTATAACTGTCTACATTTTGTCCCAATAAAGTTACTTCTCTATAGCCATTGTCAAATAATTCTTGCGCCTCTTTAACAATTGACTCAGGACCACGACTTCTTTCTCTTCCTCTTGTAA
>CAKZPK010000476.1 GCA_937139035.1 uncultured Crocinitomix sp.
ATTACACTTGTGTGTTCTATGTTTTCAATATGTAAACTTGACTGGTATTTATTAATAAGGTAATTACGCGAATGAAAAACTATTTCATAATCTGACTCTTTCAGTTCATTAATATTTTCATCATCTAATGCATACCTTCTATCCAGCTGCAATACAAAATCTGAGTTTGTTACCTCCTCATCAAATTTATAAGTGTATTCAACATTTCCACCACCTACGGAATAAGCGATTTGATATTCTTCTTTATTTAAAATTGTAACCTGTATAGGCACTTCATACAGCTGAGGGTTTAGTACAGAAACTGTCGATTTAAACGGAAGTGTTTCGAAAACCTCCACTTTTTTAATTCGCCCAACTACATAATAAGAAGTTCCAATATGGATTTTGTCAATTACCTCACCAATCAAATCCCTTGAGTTTAAGATACGGATTTGATTTTGCACATCCATATAAACACCATACGCACCCAAACCTTTATAAATTGGGTCCTGATAGTCATATGTTTCATTGGACTTTAAAAGCAACTCGGCTTTTGCACCATAAATATTCGTTAATCGATAGGTATAGACATAACCAATTGCGTACGCCACAAGCGGAATTGCAATAATGAATCCTAAATTTTTTAGAATCATTTTCCAAATGAAAAGAATGTCCTTTGCTTCAATTAACTTATTGGAAGGTGTATTCTTATTTTGATTATTTCCTTGCATACTTTTTTAATCGCTACTCTATTTTTCGACTACTACTCCACTATACCTACGTGGAATATTGAAAAATGTTAGCAATTTACTCATTTTCCATTTTTTTATGTTGCAATCTGAATTTAAAATGGCTCAATAACCTATTCATATGCTGTTTTTTGCCCTTGAGCTAAAAGACCCATATTTCTTATTGAGTTTCGGAAATATTGCAATAACTTAACACTGAAGATTACCTGAGACCCTGATTTACGAACATTTTAAAGCTCCTGACATGACTGTGGATAGACACCCTATTGCCAAGTATTTCCCTACACTAGTATTTTTCATTTTATTCTCCCATCACTCCATTGGCCAAACTGGTCCAGGTGGTGTTGGAAACTCTACTAACAATGTTGTATGGTTAGATGCACATGCACTTAATTTTTCTGACGGAACACCTATTGCAATTTGGAACGACCATTCTGGAAATACCAATAATTTTAGCCAAGCAGCATCTACTCAAAGACCACTATACAATTCCACAGGTATAGGAGGTGTTTCATCCTTAACCTTTGACGGATTTAATGACATCATGGAATCTAGTTCTATTGCTGCGCTAGAGTCTGCAAATGTAACTTACTTCATTGTTTATGATAGAACGACCACCACAAGTGATATGATTATCACCGCTGACTACACCTCTAATTTCAAAAAATGGAGAACCTACATGAACAACGGCCAAAACACCCTTTTAAGTGCCCACTACTCTCCATCTATTAAATGGGTTCGATTTACTGATCCTCCAGGCTCCTCTTTTTTCTCAACACATATTACACCAACTCAAATTCGCACTTATAATCAAGGCGATTTGGAAATGAGTCGTACTGCTAATTACATCATACCAACTGGACATAACAACGTCTATATTGGAAACCGCAATCCATTAACTGAAAGCAATTACACCTTTACTGGAGAAATTGCTGAAGTAGTAATTTATAATACTGCACTAAACAATTTGGAAAGAATAATGGTTGAAAATTACTTGGGCGCCAAATATAATATGGCAATTCCAACAGACCATTACTCTTATCAGGCAACACATAAATTTGGTCTTATAGGTATTGGAAATGACGGTGTAAATTTGCTTTCAACTGCGCAAGGTGCGGGTGTTCTAGAAATATCTTCAGCGGCGGGGATTGATCCAGGAGAATATTTTGTTGTAGCACATACTGATTTTGATTTAGATGAATTTAACTCCGTTGATGTCCCTGCTTCACTGCCAGAACACCAACGATTTGAAAGAAGTTGGAAGCTTGATGAAACGGGAGATGTTGGTATTACTACGCTTACTTTTAGACTAGGACTAGATGATTTTGCAACCTCAGACTCTTACCGGTTATTAGTAGATACAGATGACGTATTTGCAGACGCCACAATTATAACAGGAACATATGATGCTGGAAATGTATCTTTTGATATTAACTTAGAAGGCGGTCAATACTTCACATTAGTAGGGTTTCAGGAACAATTAGAGATTCATTCAATAACGAATGGTGATTGGAGCTCAACCTCAACTTGGGATTGTTCTTGCCTCCCAACCATTAACGATTTAGTATTTATTGATCCTTCTACAACAGTGAATATAGAAACAGAAGCCTTTGCAACTGCATTAACTGTTGAATCTGGCGGAACACTAGAAATGAGCGTTGACGCCTCGTTAGCATTAAAAGAAAATTGGGATATTATTGGTGAAGTTAATTTCACCGCTGGAAAAGTTTCACTTATTGGGTCAGACTCTCAAACGATCTCTATCAGTCCAGGTTCTGTATTGACAACTGTGTTAAACGATTTAATTATTGAAAATACAAGTACAGAAGATGTAACATTTGAAAACGGAACATTTTCATTGCATGGTGTATTTGCCCCTAACTTGGGGAACATAGTTATAGATCCATCAACCGAATTTATTATTGCCTCAACTAGTCCAACAGACGGCGGAAGGATAGGACCAGTCATTTCACCTGCAAACATTACAGGCAATGTATCTGTTCAGCGATTTATCCCTCCCGGACTTGCAGATTGGCGCGACCTCTGTTCCCCTGTACTCGGAAGCACCTTTGATGATTGGGACCCTGACCTTGCAATGAGTGGTCCTGGTTTTCCAGATGGTTGTGCAACAGGTCCAGACGATCCTTGTTTTAAATCAGTTCGATACACGGATCACAGCATTTCTGTCAATATTTTAAATAGTTACGAACCAATTACAAATACAAGAGGATTTCAATTGTTTGTAGGTTCAGATTTGGAAACATTTGATGGAACAACATTAACCTCAACAGGCCCAATTAATTCATCCGCAGATATTATCAAAACCTATTCTACTGGATGGACGACTATTGGAAATCCATACGCTTCTCCGATTGCTTATAACTCAATTATAAAGTCAAGCTCAATAAGTAAATATTACTATGTATATGATGCTGCTGCTGGTGTATATCAGTGGTATGATGAATTTTCAGGAACATCAAGCGTACCTGAAATTACAGCTAATGGTTTAATTGCTACTGGGCAAGCAGTATGGATTTTTGCAACTAGTGCGGGCAACATCACCTTTCAACAAAATTGCAAATCCTTTGATAATGCTACATTTTTCAGAAATTCTAGTGTAGTAAACGAGGCTTTACAAATTGAATTAACTAGCGAAGCATCCAATTTTACCTGTACAATGGAAATTCAAGAAACAGGTCAAACGAATGACGGTTATGACGAACTTTCAGATATAGTACACTTATCAACAGGACAAGAAAAAGGTCCTGCCTTGACTATGCTTTGTAGCAACCAATTGATTCGAAAAAACTTTATTAAAGACAATGGTGCTAATAAAACTTTTGAGCTAGCAACGCATTTCAATGAAGCTGGGCAGCACACAATATCTGCATCAAACTGGGCAAATTTCAGAGATTACGATTTCATTTATTTAGTGGATCAAATGACAGGTACAACAGTCAATTTAAAAGTAACCAATTACACCTTTAATGTTGACCTTGATAACACCAACCCACAACGTTTCACATTATTGCTTGAAAACTCTGACCAAACAACAGGGAGTGATTTAGAAAAAGGAATTGACATTAGACAGATGGGACATACATTGGTTATTACAAATAATTCCTCCGATCAAAAAGAGGTAAATATTCTTATCAGTAATATCATTGGACAAAAAGAATTAAACTATGAACATACCCTCTTAACACCAGGTGAAAATCAAATCACCCTACCAGCAAGTTTAAGCGGAATTCAATTAATTACAATACAAACAACTAACGAATTATTCACAAAAAAGATATACTTATAGCCACACATATAAACTAATAAAAGGTAAAATACTTTGAAGTAACCATCCTTCATAAACTGACAACTGTACCTCTATTTTCTTCGTCTTTATAACATAGAACATCTCTATTTACAACGAATAGAGAAGGTTTTATGGCTAAACTTTATGGAAATTTGATTGCTCATTGCCCTAAAGTTTTTATAACAGAAGAATTTAGTCATTGATAGACTTTTTTTGGACATCTAACGAATTGTTCATAAGAAAAGGCCCTAAAGGCTTTGAACTATTTCGCGATCTTGAAATAATTTTCTATTTTTGGTACACTTAAACTGCTTGCGTTAAACAGTTTGGAGAATTAACAAAGTTTATGAAAAAACCTTTACACTACTCATTTGCATTTATTGGCTTTGCAATAGCTTCCCTTATGGCAGGAACTGCTTTCGGACAAACTGGCCCAGCCGGTGTAGGATCAAGTACAGATAACCGAGTATGGTTAGATGCTCATTCATTAGGATTTCCTGATGGGTCTTCAGTTGCTTCCTGGGCAGATTTATCTGGTAATGGAGCTGATTTCACACAAGGTGCTTCTTTAAGACAACCATCATACAATACCTCAGGTATTAGCGGAATTTCTTCGTTGACATTTGACGGTGTAAATGATGTATTAGCCTCAGGATCAATCCCAGCATTAGAATCGTCAAATGTGACTTACTTTTTGGTTTATGATAGAACAACCACTACTAGTGACATGATTATTAATTCAGATTATAGCTCCAGTTTTAAAAAATGGCGTACTTATATGAATAATGGTCAAAACACTATTAATAGTGCACATTTTTCTCCTACAATTCAATGGGTAAGATACACTGACCCTCCAGGAGCAAGTTTTTTATCTACGCATATTACCCCAACAACAAATTCAACTTACAACCAAGGTGATTTAGAACAATCTAAAACAGCAACCTATACAACGCCAACTGGACATAACGCTATTTTTGTTGGTAACAGAAATGGAACTGCTACAAGTAGCTATACTTTTACAGGTGAAATTGCAGAGGTTATTGTATACAATGACGCATTAAATCCACTAGAAAGAATTTTAGTAGAAAACTATTTGGGAGCCAAGTATGACATGAGCATCCCAACAGACCATTATGCCTATAACGCAACTCACCGATTTGGATTAATTGGACTTGCTGATGATGGGACTGATACACAAACTACAGCACAAGGTTCTGGCGAATTAGAACTATCTGCAGCAACGGACTTAGGTTCGGACGAATACTTTATTGTTGCTCATACTGATTTTCCATTCACAACTTATAACGGAGATAATTTACCACCTGAGCTTCCGGCACATGAGCGTTTAGAAAGAACTTGGCGTGTAGGTGAAACGGGAGATGTTGGTACTGTTACATTAACATTTCACTTAGCAGATGGTGATTATGCTGTTCCTGAAACGTACAGAGTTTTAACAGATGATGATGGCGATTTTACAGATGCTACCACTACTGCTGGAACATATGATGCCATTTCTCAAACAGTATCTTTTAACATTGATTTTGCTGATGGTGATTATTTTACACTAACAGGAATTCCTGAAATTTTAGAAATTCACTCAGTAGTTGATGGTGTTTGGAGTGATGTTGACACGTGGGATTGCGTTTGTATTCCGGGTGCTAATGATTTAGTTTATATTGATCCAGCAACAGAAGTAACTGTTGATATTGACGGATATGTTGATTATTTCAGTGTTGAGTTTACAGGATCATTGATTATGAATACTGATGTTACTTTAGACATTAACGGAGATTTTGACATGTCTGGAACAACTGACTTTGCAGATGGTACTCTTTCATTTACAGGAGATGTTGGACAAGACATTACAATCATATCTTCCCTTGACTATGTAATGGACTTAAATGATGTACTTATTGAAAATACGAGTCCAGACAACGTAACCTTTAATGCGCACAATTATGCTTTACAGGGAACTTTATATCCAAATAGAGGAAATATTGTATTTGACGCATCAACCAACTTCATTATTGCATCAACAGCAGTTGATCACGCAGGACAAATTGGACCAATTATAGCACCTACTACACTTACCGGAAATGTTACGGCACAACGTTTTATTGGGGCTGCACCTGCTGATTGGAGAGACATTTGCTCACCTGTTTCAGGAAGCACTTTTGACGATTGGGATCCAGATTTATCAATGAGTGGCGAAGGTTTCCCTGATGGTTGTGCATACGGCCCTGATGGTTGTTTCCGCTCTGTAACTTATACCGATCCTAGCAT
>CAKZPK010000477.1 GCA_937139035.1 uncultured Crocinitomix sp.
CTGTGTGGTGTGTTACTCGTGCTTACTGGTAACGAAATTCAGTTATTTACTTGGCCATTATTAAATTCAATAATGACTGTGTTTTGGGTTGTAGCAGTTATGAACTCTATTAATATGCTTGACAATATGGATGGCATTGCTACGATTGCGTCAATCTTTATCATACTAACTATGTTAGGGATTTCCCTTCCGTTTTACTTTTTAAATAACGTAGATTTTTTCTTTTTGATTGCGATATTAGGTTCATTGGTTAGCTTTCTGATCTTCAATTGGAATCCTTCCAAAATGTTTATGGGAGATACAGGGTCGCAGTTTTTAGGAATGTTTTTGGCTTACTATTCGATTAAGCTTTTGTGGAATAATGGAATTGAAGAAAATGAATATTCTGTATTCTCTAATTTGACGTTGGTTTTGGTTGCTTTTTTTATCCCTATTTTGGATACAACTTTTGTGACAATTCGGCGAATGTTGAGAGGGCAATCTCCTTTGGTAGGAGGTAAAGATCACACTACACATACGTTGTACTACAAAGGGCTTAATGACCGTCAAGTGGCTTATGTATTTATAATACTTGGTTTTTTATCTTGTTTATTAGCACTGAATATTGCTAAGTTTATTCCAAGTGATTCTTTGGTGTTGGTATTGTTTTGGGTCTTTTTCATTTTTTTATTGGTGGTTGTATTCAAATTGATTCCGAAAGAACCATTTATTGAAGAAGCTAATGAAAAGGACTTGCCACAAGAAGATTAAGCTTTCAATATTTAATTAACAAGCCTAACTGACGTTTCTATTTGATTCAGTAAATATCTTTTAATTATGCAAGGGGTAAACCTGTTATAGTTGTTTTTCTGATTTTCCAAACACAATTATATTCGCAGCAATATTATACTTTCATCTCAAAATCGAAAGGCTAAAGTGAAATTTTTGATTTTGTCGTTTGCAACGAAAAAACAAAAATGCCTTGCGCTTTTGCTCTTCAAGTATGCTATCAGCTTAAATATAAATAGCATATGGAAAATCAGAACGAAAAATCACTTAGAAAGCTTATTGCCACTTTAAAGATGCATCAAAAAGCACTTAGTCTTGAGAATGATTTAAGTGATTACTTAAAGAATAATAATACGGCAAACTATGAATTGATGCTTTCAATTGTTGAATGCAGTGAATCGATTGAAAAGGTATTAGATGAATTAAAGCACGAAGCAAAAAATAGTAATGGGTGGAATTATTTTGGCTGATTTGATTAGTTGGAACAATAGGTTGTTGACGAGTTTTTAACCGAATTATATTTTTCTGATGAAAAAATAGGAATTCTTGGCTAAGAATTCCTAACTTCATATGCTCAAATAAAAACGGATAGATAATCAAATGACAGTACATCCATCACAGGAAGATTTTATTGAAATATACGGGGCTAGGGTTCATAATTTAAAGAATATAGATTTAAAAATTCCGAGAAATAAATTGGTCGTATTCACAGGTTTAAGTGGTAGTGGTAAGTCATCATTAGCATTTGACACTATATTTGCTGAGGGGCAACGCCGTTACTTAGAAACTTTTTCTGCGTATGCTCGACAATTCTTAGGAGGGTTAGAGCGTCCAGACGTTGATGAAATATTAGGGTTAAGTCCTGTGATATCAATTGAGCAGAAGACTGTTAATAGAAGTCCGCGCTCAACAGTGGGAACTGTTACCGAAGTATATGACTTTATGCGTTTACTATTTGCACGAGTTGGAGAAGCTTATTCGTACAATACAGGCGAAAAAATGGTGAAATACACCGATCAACAAATTATAGCGCTGATTTTAGAGCGTTTTGATGAAGAAAAGATCGTTGTGTTGGCGCCAAAAGTAAAAGGGCGTAAAGGACACTATCGTGAGTTATTTGAGCAAATAAGCAAACTTGGTTTTCAAAAGGTTAGAATTGACGGAGAAATAAAAGACATTACTCCAGGAATGCGTGTTGATCGTTACAAAATTCATGATATTGAGATTGTAATTGACCGCATAAAAGTAACATCAGCACATAGAAATAGAGTAGCTGAGGCCGTGCAAACTGGACTGAAGTATGGACAGGATGTGCTTTTTGTGCAGAATCACGACACAGGCGAAACAACACAGTTTAGTCGTTTTTTAATGTGTCCAACAACTGGAATTTCCTATGCTGAGCCAGAGCCTAATTTGTTTTCGTTTAATTCACCTTATGGTGCTTGTAAAAAATGTAATGGACTAGGGATGGTTTCGGAAATTGACTTGAAAAAAGTCATTCCAGACCCGAAAAAATCAATTAAAGAAGGCGGGATAGAGCCTTTAGGTAAACTTAAAAAGAATTGGATTTCCAATAAACTTGAGACTATTATAGAAGCCTTTGGACATAAGGTTTCAGATCCAATTATCAAAATACCAGAAGAAATAATTAATAAAATTTTATACGGTTTTGAGCAAGTTATAAATATTGATGATGTTAATCAAAACTTTTCATTTGAAGGGATTGCGAACTTTTTAAGTAGGCATTATGAAGATGCGCCTACACCGGCATCTAGAAGGTGGCTGGAGAATTTCATGAATAAGATTACTTGCGATTCGTGTAAAGGTTCGCGGCTAAAGGAAGAGGCCGATTATTTTAAGATTCACGAAAAAAATATAGGAGAATTAGCAGGATCAGATTTGTCTGTTTTGCAAGAGTGGTTTTTAGGTTTGGATGCGCATTTATCTGAGAAGCAAAAAACGATTGGTAAAGAAATACTCAAAGAAATAAACAATCGGATTCGTTTTTTGATGGATGTAGGATTGCATTACCTGACTTTAAACCGCTCCTCTTCAAGTTTATCAGGTGGAGAAGCTCAACGAATTCGTTTAGCAACTCAAATTGGGTCTGAATTAGTGAATGTCCTGTATATTTTAGATGAACCAAGTATTGGATTGCATCAACGTGATAATGAACGATTGATAAACTCACTAAAAAGATTACGAGATGGAGGTAATTCAGTTATTGTAGTGGAGCATGATAAGGAAATGATGGAAGAGTCGGACTTTATTGTGGATATTGGGCCGAAGGCTGGTGTGCATGGTGGTGGAATGGTTGT
>CAKZPK010000478.1 GCA_937139035.1 uncultured Crocinitomix sp.
CCTTCTTATAAATTGATTATCGACGGGCATACAGATGCACAAGGTGACGATCAAAAGAACCAGACTCTTTCTGAGAAGAGAGCAGCTGCTGTTAAGAAGTACTTAGTTGACAAAGGTGTTGATGAATCAAGATTAACTTCTAGAGGATTCGGTGAAACTAAACCTAAAGCGTCTAATGATACTAGTAAGGGTAGAGCAGAAAACAGAAGGGTAGAGTTCACAGTAGAATTCTAATCTGAATAAATATTAAAATGAAAGCCCTGGCAATTTTGTCAGGGCTTTTTTTATGCGCTATTATTGTCAGATTGTGAGGGGCAATTTCATTAATGAATACCATTCCTTCATAATTATTGTTAGTTCAATATATGGCGAATTAAAACGATTTAATACAATGAATGTTCAAATTATAGCAATAAATTTTGAAAGAAAAGGACATTAAATCATGCTTGAATACTATTTACAATTAATTTGGTCAGGAAATAACCATTCATTGAACGATTTTTATGGTCATTTATCGATAATTGTCAACAAGTTATCGACTATCCTAGATTATTCGAAAAAAGTACATTAAATTTGTACCAGAATTAGAAATTGATATTTCATCTTCAGTTGAAGAGTTTAAAATAATTTTAGTTTCATAGCTAAAAGTTAGGTGGAGGCGTTTTGTTATTATTACAAAACGCTTCTTTTTTGTTTTAAACTTTGTTTTTAACCACACATCATAATTGGTTTAACCCAGTAAAATACTATATTATGTGGAGTATACATGGGAACAACTAAACATAGCATAACATACTATATTACTTTATTCATTATAAAGTTAAAAGGTTTAAAAAAGGACTTCAGTAGAGCCCCTATTGACTATAAAAAAATAAGAAAAGAGGATATTCACCACCCTAAAGGAAAGTTTTTAAAACAAAATTCTGAAAGTCCTTTTAAAATATTAAAAACATCTATTACAGAAGTTAAAAGCGAGAATACTTCTAACAAATTATTAATATTTGTGCATGGCGGTGCATTTATCTCAGGTCCATCTAAAATCCATTGGGATAGCATTAAGTTTATAGCAAAACAAACAAATCATGTTATTTGGATGTGTGATTATCCCAAGGCGCCGGAACATCAAATAACCGAAATATCAAATAATATAGATGCTGTATATGCAGCTGCGCTCAATAAATACAAGTCCAATCAAATTTCATTGATAGGTGATTCAGTAGGCGGCACGTTGGTCACCGCACTCACGCAAAGGTTAATTATTAATAATAGTCAAATTCCGCATAAACTAATTCTGATTTCACCTGTAATGGATGCGTCTTTAACCAACCTTGAAATTGATAAAGTGGATAAGGTTGATCCAATGCTTTCTAAACAAGGAGTACTAAGTGCAAAAAAGATGTGTGCTGGAAATATTGATTTGAAAAATGAAATGATATCTCCGTTATATGGGAGTTTTGCCAATTTTCCGAAAACTGTCTTATTCATGGCGGAAAATGACATTACGTATCCAGATCAGAAGTTGGCAGCTACAAAATTAACAGAAGCAAATGTTAAGGTTGAAATAATTGATGGAAAAGGAATGCCACATATATGGCCGTATTTACCAGTTATGAAGGAAGCAAAGTTGGCTTTAAATGAAGTTGTAACCTCTTTAAACAAAACACTTTAATTGACAAGTTAATGGAGGAAAGAAGGAAAATAATGACAGTAAGTCATTATTTAGGAGCCTACCAAATTCGAAAAGGGATGCAAGATGATGGAGTTACTAGCCCGAGTGATGATATCAAAGAATTCACTGCTGAATTTGTTGAGAAATTGAGCAAATTACCTTTAGATGATGAAATAATAATTGAGGGGTATTCATTTTTTGATGTGAATAAAAATCTTATTGCAAAAATACCAGTTCCTAATAAAGCCAAGTCAAAATAATAACAAAATTATGCTTGATTTTTACACCATTCAAGATCATCAACCTAGTCCAAAGTTTCCAGAGGAATTGGATCTATCAATGATTGGCTCTATTCCTTTTAATGAATTCAAAAGCTTAAAACAAAAAGAAATAATAGAACCTGAATACAATTTTTACGAAGATTTTAGATGGAGTGCTTTATACGTAATTAACAAATTAGAAAGTCTAAAAGATTCAACGGACACCGATTCGATTAAATTATGCGAAATATTGACTCTTGCAATAGAAAAATCAGGTGGTATAATCGCATTTTGTGATTAGGGCTGACTCTTCATTTATTAGCTGAATAAGATCTTGATCAAATTCGAGTCAACTGACGAATAATCTCTTCATGTTGTGGATATTCATTAATCAAAGATGCTTGCTCTGCTAATTCAAAATCATCAAAATCAAACCCAGGAGCTACGGTGCACCCCACAAATGAATATGCATCAGCCTCATCAACGCTTGAAGCAAACCAGCATCCTGCCGGAACAACCAATTGAGGCGCCAAGTCCTTTTCTAAGCTAAATCCAACCTTATGGGCCTTATAATCGCCATTCTCATCAATTACATGCACAGTTAATGGCGCTCCGCTGTAGAAATGCCAAACTTCATCTTGCTTAATTCTATGAAATCCAGAAAAATTAGCCGAAGTCAGCAAGAAGTATATACTTGTGCAATAATTTCTTGCACCATTAAATTCTGATGCTAGTTCTTTGGCCGAAATAACACCTTTGCTTCGATAAAGTTCTTTGTAAAAACCGCCTTCAGGATGTGGAAGCAGGTCATGTTGTTTTACGAGTGTAGCAATTTCTGCCTCTGAATTATTTATCATTTGCAATTTT
Source organism: uncultured Crocinitomix sp. (assembly GCA_937139035.1). GTDB lineage: Bacteria > Bacteroidota > Bacteroidia > Flavobacteriales_D > Crocinitomicaceae > Crocinitomix. Next base: position 2,797 of record CAKZPK010000478.1, read on the forward strand.
GTTAAAGTCAAAAATTTCTGTTTTGTCAATTTTATTTTCAATAATAAAGCCTGCCAAATTGAACCAATTAATTTGTTCTATAATCCATCCGTCACTACTAATGGCAATCTCTTTTTTGTTTACTAAATAAGTGTCCGGATTATTGTCTAAAATAACCTCCCAATTATAATTAAATTCACTGGCTATTTCTAATATCAATAATTTTAATCGACCACTGTTTGAAACAGGTTTATCCAGAACCCAAATCACTTCATTAGGTTCTAGTTCTTGCAAAGTTTCTCCTATTAGCTTTAATGCACGATTTGTTTGTTTTACACGTTTATAAGTGCCGTGTACTCCTGATAAATCTCTATAAGTTCCGTCTGCACATTTGAAAATATAGGCGCCAGATAAAGCGCTTTCGAGAGATATGATTAAGTTAAACCCGTCAATTAAGATGTTTTTACCTTTTAGTCCACTTTTGCTGATGTGGTTGGCGTTGATGCGCTCAACTTCATGCTCGGATGCTGTTGCGCGGCGCAAAGCATCCTGCTGTCGTTTGTTTAATCTATAATGATTTCCAACTAAATTTAACGCAGAATTGATTGCATAACCCTTGGTCAAAAGATCATTTAAATCACGAAAACCTTTGCCTAGTTTTTCATAGAATCGTTCACCAAATAAAGTGTCGTCATTAGCAACTTTACCACGGTTACGTTTTGGAGTATTTTCTGAGAGGTTGATAGTATAATTGTATTAAGATTCGTCGTCTGCACTTTCAATAATATCCCAAGTATGGTCAGCCAATAAACGAATGGTCGCCACATAAGTGTAATTGTTTTTTCGAGATCTTCCCCATTCTGTAGGAGCAATTATCGATAAAATTTGAGTCAAATCTTCATCTTCATATAAATGATAAACATGATTAATAATGGGATCAAATCGAAAAGATGCCTGATAAATTCTTTCTGAAATCTCTTTTCTTTTATTGATTTTTTTAGCCTGCTCAGCCAATACCTGCATTTGCTCATACAACTGGTTTAGTTGTTGGTCTGTTTGGTATTCCATTGCAGTTAATGCTCGTCCTTTTTGTTTCCCAATATCCTCAGGTTTTATAACAGCACTTCCAACATGATGTCCATATTCAAGCGCATGTGGGTTTTCCGCAATTTTATCTGGATCAATGGGATTTTGAAAATTCTCCTTTTTTTTATTTTCTTTTTGATCTGACATAGTTATTCAAATAGGTTCCTTTTTCAGTTTCAGAACGTATACAAAAATACGGATTATCATCTAACTGCCTCTATATTCTATTATGATAACACTATCCCAAGTGTTTTGTTTTACAAATTAATTATAAGAGATGATTCAATCCGTTATATTTTTGTGATCGGCTCACTTATTTAGCAATAAAAATGATATATTGTCATTAAAAAAAACACTATGGGATATTTAATTGGGGCTGGAGTTTTAGGAATTTTAGGTTTGATTCTTTGGCTTGTAAAAAATAAGAAAGCAGGTAAGTCGGCTTCCTTAGAATTAATGGATACAACAAGAATCAACGATATTATTGAAAATCATTCAGAAATGTCAGCTTCAATGGGAGATGGAAGCTTTTCATTACAAGTTGAAGTAAAAGGAAAAGCGTATTCTGAAACTCCAATTGAATCAGAGCTTTCTAAAGAAGAGGTGGTTTATTTTAAGTCAGAAGTGGTGCATGAATATGAAAAGTTAGAAACGCGCAAAACAAAAGAAGGAACGGAAAAAAGATGGGTTAAGCATCAGGATACTGTTTCGGAGAATCTTCGTTGGGCTGCTGGATTTGGGGTGAAAGATGATACAGGTTTCATTGAAGTATATGCTAACAAATCAAAATTCCATACAGAGAAATTGTATTCTAATTTCGAAAAAGGAGACCCTAATACAGATAGTGGTGGGGGATTGAACTTAAAAATAAAAGGCTTTTCTATTGGAATAGGTGGAGGTAGCAAAAATAAAGGTATTCGTACAATTGGATATCGTTATACCGAAACTGGAATTCGCACAGGAACGCAATTATATGTTGTTGGAGACGCGAATGATAGAGAAGGTTCATTGAGAATCTCTAATCCAAAAGATAAAGCAGATCAATTTATTGTTTCAGTTAAATCTAAAGAAGAGTTTATTGGTAATATTGGAAGCACAGTAAAAGGACTAACAATAGGGGCAATTGTTTCTTGGGTTGGCGCTGCTGCTTGCATAGTAATGGGAATAATAAATTTATAAACATTAAAATGCACTGCACGAATATAAATTCTATTTTTGCAGAGATTAAAATAGGTCGAATTAGACGACAGGTTTTAACCACTGACCAATATTAAATTTGAACCGTATAAAATAAAATTATGGCAAACGGATTATTAAAAGGAAAAAAGGGAATTATTTTCGGAGCATTAAATGAGCAATCCATTGCATGGAAAGTTGCTGAACGTGCACACGAAGAGGGAGCAGAATTTGTGTTAACAAATGCACCAATCGCAATGCGAATGGGTGAGATTAACAAATTAGCTGAAGACACTAATTCGCAAATCATCCCTGCAGATGCTACAAGTCTTGAAGATCTTGAAAACTTGATTGATAAATCAATGGAGATTTTAGGAGGAAAAATAGATTTTATTTTGCATTCAATTGGAATGTCTGTAAACGTAAGAAAAGGAAGACATTATACAGATCAAAAATATGATTGGACAATGAAAGGAATTGATGTTTCTGCTATGTCTTTTCATAAAGTAATGCAAACAGCATATCAAAAGGATGCAATTAATGATTGGGGTTCAATTTTAGGCTTAACTTACATTGCTGCACAACGTGTTTTTCCTGATTATAATGATATGGCTGATAACAAGTCATACTTAGAATCAGTAGCACGTAGTTTTGGATACCATTATGGTAAAAAAGCAAATGTTCGTGTAAACACAATTTCGCAATCACCAACTATGACTACTGCAGGAAGCGGAGTTAAAGGATTCAACGAGTTCATTAACTACTCAGAGCAAATGTCACCACTCGGAAATGCATCTGCTTTAGATTGTGCAAATTATTGCATTAGCATGTTCTCAGATTTAACCAAGTTTGTGACAATGCAAAATTTATTTCATGATGGAGGCTTCTCTAATACAGGAGTTACGCAAGAAGTGATTGAAAAATTTGGAGACTAACATAATTAAAGTTATTTTCAAAACCGTCTTAGTTTAGCTAAGACGGTTTTTTTAATTTATACAGTATGAAGCAATTATTATTTATCGGAGCCTTATTATTAACCAGTACAATTTTTGCGCAAAATGAGTATAGCGCATATACAGCTACAGGTAAAGGTGTGTCAACTACTTTCTTAACAGATTATCATTGTTTAGGAATTAATCCTGCAAACCTTGGATGGAAAAAATTTGAAGACAAATCCATAACAACAGGAACATCTGAGTTCGGTATGTCAATTTACTCTGAGTCCTTAACCAAGCAGGATTTAAGAGATAATATCGGAGCAGCTATTCGAAATAAATCATTAGATGCTTTAACTACCGAAGAAAAATTAGCAGCCGCGGAAGGTTTTGCGTCTGACTTCGCTTTTAATTTCGATTATAATGCATTTGGCTTTTCATATCAAAACGATAAGTTTGGAGGAATTGCTATTGCCGTGCGATCTAGAGCAACATGGAATTCAAGTTTCAACGATCAATTTTCGGACTTGTTATTTAGAGGGCAAACGGCGAGCTATTTTGATAGCTTAATTTATGTAGATGGTGTAGACACTACTATGATTGCTAATTCTGGTACTATTTCAACAGATTCTGCCGGAAATGTAATTGGCGGTGAGGCATCAATTCCATTAGGATTGTCAGAGTTGCTGAACGGATCTTATTGGAAGTTTAGTTTAAACCGTGAGTTTCATATAGGATATGGGCGTAGAATTATTCATATTGATAGCGTTTTAACGCTTCATGCAGGTATTGGAGCAAAGTATATTCAAGGAATTGCTATGATGGATTTAACAGCAGATGAAGATGGTTTACAGATGTATTCGGCCATAAGCCCAGGTTTTGATCTGAATTATGGAGCCGCCGCACTAAATAATCCATCTGCTTTGGCGCAAACAGGAGAAGAGTTTTTTAAAAGCCCGGTAGGAACGGGATATGGATTTGATGTAGGAGTAAATGCAATGCTTTTCAATAAAATACATTTAGGAGCATCTGTTACCAATGTTGGGTCAATGACCTATACAGGAAACTTATATACTGTAAAAGATACGCTTTTTGTTTCTTACGATCAGGATGGACTAGAGGACATAAACATTTCTGAAGCACCAGCAGAATTATTAGAAGAATCAGGTTTATTGACTATTGAAGGTGAAGCTGAAAGAACTATTAAACTTCCAGGGCAATTTAGAATGGGAGCAAGTATTGAGTTAGGTAAATTTATTGAAGTAGGAGGGGAGTTAGTAGCACCGTTTAATGATGTGCCTGGTAATGTAGCTGAATTTGCTTATGGATTAGGTGGAGAATTTAAATTATTGAAAGGACGTGTTCAATTAATGGCTGGTTTAACCGGCGGTGGCGGATACGATACACAAATGCCATTAGGAATCAACTTTGTTTTAGGTGGTGGAACTTATGAATGCGGAATAGCATCAAGAGATGCTTTTACTTTTATTACAGCTAATAGCCCTACCGTTTCTACAGCATTTGGATTTGCTCGAGTAAGATTTTAGAAAGCATTTAGCTAATCAATTCCCTCAGTATCGCCTATTTCTTGAAGTGGTTCGTACAGGTTGAGTTTAACCAATAACTTTACCAAGTAGTTTCCGGTTTTCTTGGAGATTTTTCCATAAAACTCTTTGTCGCTATCTTTTTTATAAAGATCAATATTGCGTGTTAATGTTGATATCTCTACCGTTAAAACTACTTTTTCGGCAGAATAGCAGATGAAAACTAAGTTATGGTGTGTTAAGAGTGCACGGCCATATTTGTAAGCGCTTTTTTTACTCAGACGCTTAATGAATTTTTGAGCTTCTTTTGATTCCAATTTGGCTGTGCCTAATAATTCATGAATCTCACTTTCATTAGGTAAAAGCATTTCTTTACCACGGTTAAGTAGAACGTTTATTCGAATGCTGTCTACAGCTGTTGGTAATAATTCAGCAGGAGGTGTGCTTTGTGCAAAGCCCAAGTTAAGTGTACTTGTTAATAGCAAAACTAAAATGAATCGAATCATTCTGGAATTTTTACGAGTTTTAGATTGGTCAGTTTATTGAACATTTCTAAACAAACCCAAGCATCAGTTGCAGCGTATCTCTGTTGTTTAGGGTTTAGTACTTTGGCTTCCCAATTGGAAACTTGAGCATTTTTAGAAATTCTGAAACCTAAAATAATAGCCGTCAATTTTCGCAGACCATTTGCTTCAATATCAATTTCGTTTACCATTTCATTTAATTCAACAAACCCGGCAGCATTAAAAGGAACGATTTTTTGAAGGAAAATAATGTCATCTCTTAAACCAACGCCTAGTTTCTTAATGGTACTATTTTCAAAAAATGAAATTATTTCTTTCGTTAAACCTGTTAAGTTGATTCTAATTAAGAACACTTTATTTGGGATACCAATTTGAACCAATGCAACATCATTAAATTGCCCTTTAACAAAAACAGGTTTTGTTTCGGTATCAAATCCTACAAATTGATGTTGGTTTATTTCTTCAAAAGCGCCTTTTATTTGCTCGGCTTTGTCCACCAACACAATTTCTCCCCCATATCTGTCTAATGGAAGTTCGTTAATTTCTGCTTTTGTAATGTTTGATTCAAACATGAATTAAAATTTCCTTGAAGATAAAAATAAATAAGCAATGAAAATAATTGCTGCAAGATCTTGTCTTATATTTTATTCTGATATTATAGTTAATACGGTGTTTAGTTAGGATAAAAACATTGTTCGAATAATAAGGTGCTTAAAATGGGGTAATAATAGATGCAATCAATTTGGGTTTTAGACTGTAAAGGTTATATTTATATCAACTTAATAATCAAATACACTGCTGCATGATCTGTTCTTTCTATTCACATAAAATTGGAGTTGAAAAAATAATGGAACTTTTGAAAAAGCAAATTCCAAATGGAGAGTTTACTGAAAGTTTACAAGATGAATTCAATATTATAGAAGTAAAACTAAAAGGAGGGTTGTTTGGTGGCGGAAGCAAGATAAAAATTGCTTATCGAGAGCGTATAGAACCTGGATATCAGATTAGTTCAGCAGAGAATTGTCCGCTAAATGAGAATTTGAAAGGACTTTATGGTTTTGTAGATTCATTGCCTGCTGCAGATGAAAATGTGAAGTCATTGTTTTTGCAAAAAATCCATACGATTAACTGTGAGTTCTCAATCTTTCAAGAAAAGGGAAAGACAAAGCAGTTGAAAGAAATTATCCAACAATTGGCTGAAAATTTTGAGGCTTTTTTATTTGTGCAAGCAGACACACTCATTTCACGATCGTCTGGCCAACATTTTTTAGATGAAAATTTGAATTTAATTATTGACGGATTGGGTGGAACGCAAATTGAGCATTTAGATGTGAAAATAGATTCAAAATATTATGATCAAGCTGCAGTTAGCCTTACAGATGATCAATTGAGTCGAAAAGCTGAGAATGAGATCATTTTGGCAGAACATAAAGTTAAAATCAACAAGAATCTGCCTTGTGTAGAAAGTGAAGAAGCAACAATAATTAGATCTGCAAAAGAAATTGCAGAACGCGTAACCATATTAGCCTTTACGAATGCTGTAGCCTTTAATCAATTGTCTGGTGAAAAAGCCATTGAAGTGATAAAGCGCTATGAATTATGGGATTTAGTAACGCCAGATGAGCAACTATTTCTTGAAAACCCAACAGAAAAACAAAAAGGCATTGAGACTTGGAAATGTGAAGGTATTTGGATCTTGATGTGGGCCTTGCAAATTGTAAACGATTTAGGATTTCCAAACACAATGGCGGAGTTAAGTAAAATTCCGTTGGAAGAGTATCCTTTAGGAAATGAAAAAGATCCAAACGACTTTATTGCAAAGCATACAAATACAAGAGCTAAGTCTGAAATTTTAACAATGAATGACCTTTATTATAGAATGGATTGGGCTTGCGTAGATTTTAGAATCAAAGGAGAAGAAATGACAGCTGTAAATCCAGGAGTGGTTTATGAACGTCATTATGCGCTCAATTGGTTAATCAATTATCAAGGGGCAGATTGGGATGATGTGACTTGTGATACGTAATTCAATTAAAATTCAACCCAATAAAAACGCCCTTTCAAAACTAAGTTTCAAAAGGGCGCCTATTATAATTTTATAGCTATTAGCAAAGCATTCCACCGCAAACGTTAATCGTTTGTCCAGTTACATAAGCAGATAGATCAGACGCTAAGAATACAGTTGTGTTGGCAACATCTTCAGGTGTTCCTCCTCTTTTCATTGGAATATTATCTCTCCAACCTTGAACAACAGCTTCATCTAATTCCGCAGTCATTTCAGTTTCAATAAAACCAGGAGCAATAGCATTACATCTAATGTTTCTAGAACCTAATTCTTGAGCAACTGATTTAGTAAAACCAATCATTCCAGCTTTAGAAGCGGCGTAATTTGCTTGTCCAGCATTACCAGAAACTCCTACAACAGAACTCATGTTAATGATAGATCCTTTACGTGCTTTTAACATTGGGCGTAAAACAGCTTTAGTTAAGTTGAAAGCAGACTTTAGGTTCGTGTTAATCACTTCGTCCCATTGTTGCTCATTCATTCGCATTAATAAACCATCACGCGTAATTCCTGCATTGTTAACCAATACGTCAATTGCTCCAAATGCTTCCATTACGTCGTCAGCTAATTTTTGAGCAGCATCAAACTCTGCAGCATTTGATTTAAAGCCTTTAGCAGTACCACCATTGGCAGTTAATTCATTTTCCAAAGCTTTGGCTTTTTCTTCTGATGATAAGTAAGTGAAGGCAACTGTAGCACCTTGCGCAATAAATGTCTCGGCAATTGCTTTACCAATTCCTCTAGATGCACCCGTAATAATGGCAACTTTCCCGTCTAATAATCCCATAGGTTTCTTTTTTTGGTTTTAAATATACAATTTTCTCTTATTCAAAAAAAAGTCCCATCTAAGCTATGCAGAGATGGGACAACAATTTTATAATTCAGTGTTTAAGCTTCTTGAAGCGGCTCAACTAAAATTCTTCCGCAGTGCTCACAAACAATTAATTTCTTTCTTGCTTGAATGTCTAATTGTCTTTGTGGTGGAATTTTATTGAAACAACCTCCACAAGAATCACGCTCAACAGAAACAACAGCTAAACCATTTTTAGAATTGTTTCTTAAACGATCATAAGCCACGATCAATCTTTCTTCAATTGATTTTCTAGCTCTATCAGATTTCTTTGTCAATTTTTCTTCTTCTTTTTCTGTTTCAGCAGAAATGTCAGCTAATTCCTTTTTCTTTAAGTCTAAATCTGCGCTACGCTCTTCTAATTTTTCTCTAGAAGTTTCAATGATTTCCTCTTTGTGAGAAATCTTCGCTTTTGACTCATTAATTTTCTTCTCAGCCAATTCAATCTCTAAACCTTGGAACTCAATCTCTTTTGAAATTGAATCGAACTCACGATTATTACGTACGTTCTTTTGTTGTTCTAAGTATTTTTTGATGGATGCTTTGGCATCTTTAATCATGTTTTTGCGGTCAGAGATGCTTGTCTCCAATTCTTTCAACTCATCAACCAATTTAGTTAAACGTGTATCTAAACCAGTAACTTCATCCTCCAAATCTTGCACTTCCAAAGGTAATTCACCTCTGTTGATTCTAATTTTATCGATACTAGAGTCAATTTGTTGAAGTTCTAATAAACCGTTTAGTTTCTCTTCAATAGTCTGATCTGCAATTTTTTTCTTAGCCATGTATTAAAAATATTTTACCGGATTTGTGTTAATTTCGGTTAAACAGGGTGCAAATGTAGCGAATTTTTTTCTTAAAAGCTCATCTAAAAGCTCAATTGTGTACTGTTCACTTTCAAAATGCCCAATGTCTGCTATTATTATTTGATTTTCAGCATCAAAAAACTCATGATACTTGAAATCTCCTGTGATGTAAATATCTGCTCCTTTGCGCTTTGCTGCGCCTAGTAAGAAACTACCAGCACCGCCGCACCAAGCTACTTTTTTTATTGGTTTATTTAAGAAGGATGTGTGGCGAATTATACCGCAATCAAAAACCTTTTTTAGGTGGGCTAAAAATGTTGCCTCATCCATTGGTTCTGGTAAAACACCAATCATTCCAGCACCTTCTTCTGAATTTTTGTTTAAAAGTGGAATGCAGTCGTACGCAACTTCTTCATATGGATGTGCACTAAGCATAGTACCAACGGCATTTCCTAATAAGTGCGAAGTTACGATAACCTCTAACTTTATTTCTTTTTCATGATGGCGTTCACCAATTTCACCAACATGCGGATTGGCGTTGGAATTAGCTTTAAAGGTTCCTTCTCCTTCTGTCGCAAAACTACATTCATTATAATCTCCTATTTCACCTGCGCCACTGGTAAAAAGAGCATTTTTTACAGCGTCAACGTGTGAAACTGGTACCATTACAGCAAGCTTTACTAGTTTTTGAGATACCGGAGATAGTATTTTAGGATTTTCTACGCCAATTAAATCTCCAATTTTTTTGTTGACCCCCATTTTATAATTGTCCAAATTGGTATGAATAGCATATATAGCAATGTCGTGTTTAATTGCTTTAATTACAGTTCGTTCAACATAATTAGAACCATTAAACTTTTTGAAACCTTTAAAAACAATAGGGTGGTGTGCAATAATTAAATTACAACCTTTTCGAAT
>CAKZPK010000479.1 GCA_937139035.1 uncultured Crocinitomix sp.
CAACGATATTCGAATACACTCTTAAAAAATCCCCAATAATGCTCATTAGTTTAGAGTTAGCATCATTAATGCGCAATTCTGAGTACTTCAAACTTTCTATACTTAATGATCTAATTCCTGCTGGAAATATTCCTCGTTTTTTAAACGCCTCAATGAATGCTAATCGATATAAAAAAGGGTCTTCCGCAGAAATGTCAACATCTGCCGTAATTATAGCCCTCAAGTACTCGCCAAATGTAATGTCAACAGGCGGGCAATAATCAATTGCACGAATGCACATATTCAATATATGTTTCGCACATTTAGATGCTTCCTCTGTTAATCGATTAACGAGGTCGGGGTGCAATTCTCCTTGTGCAAGAACCCCTGTTCCATTAGAAGCTATTCTATATAAATCCTCTGTTCTTCTGTTATAAATTGAGATGAATGCTTCAAACACGGCAGCAACCAATATACTACCCCGTTGATGAGGAGAAATTGTGCGTGAATATGCTGTTGGATCTGGAATCTCTCTAATCCATTCACCCGTTTCAGGATCGACATGACCAATTGCACTCCTTAAGCTTCCATAATGACCAATAGAGATTCCGAATTGCTGCGCCAATTCTCCTAATAAGTTTTGTCTTGATAAATCTCCCCTAGTTTTTGCAATTTGATGTCTTAGCACCTCTGGGAAAGTAAAATGTTGAAACAAGGCGACAATATCTGCAAAAGCTTCATGAAAAGCCAAGACATCCGGATTAGTAGCATTATTATAATTACGTTGTAAACCATCAAGAATTGCATGCGTGGTTTCATGCGCTATTATGTCGTGACTTAAACAAGTATAAATTAAAGTTCCGGGCATTTCATTGGAATGATCATTAGGATTCGCTCGGAAATACCCGAATAACAAGGCCTTCTTTTGCGGGCTATAATATGCGTTAGCTTCGGTTAGGGCATGCGGATATATCCTCAATCTATTTACATATTCTTCATACTTACCTTTATTATCCTTGTTTTTTAAATCAAGCTTTCGTGAAGACCAATGGATTTTCCGCCCTAAAGCATGTTCAAAATTTCCAATTGTAGTCATCACAACCGCGTAGATCATTTGTTGATGAAACATGGGGTTACTTTCGCTTGGATCAAGGCCATTTTGAGCCAATACTAAAATATCTTCAAGGTTTATCGTTTTATAAAATTGATTTACTGTTGGATCATAATCAATAATTTCGATATATTCTCCTCTTAACGTACCGTTCGAATAATCAATTTTTTCCCACGGAATTTCATATGTTATTTCATTAATCCCAAATGTATCTAATCGATTGGAAAGTAAGGGATCAAAGGCATATCCTCTTAATCGTCTAATTGAAGGTAACTTCATACTTTATTGTTTTTGATCACTCTACTCTTATATTAGATATCGCTTCTTAATCTATTTTACACTCTATAGCGCAATTGACCTTTTCTACCGGACACTCATTGTAAAAAGGAGAATAATATGACATCCCAATTGTGACGATTGGATCTTTAATTTTTTCGTCGAACTCATAAACCCAAGCAGCTAATCCTTTATGCTCATTTTTCTTTGGTAATATTTTATTCGTGAGTTTAGACAATCCTTTTAATTCGTGATTTTTTTCAATTGAATTATCATACCATTCAAAAGGTTCTTCTTTAAAATTAAGGACATTCAAACATGAAAAACAGTAGTTTGTTCTATACATTAAATAATCACTATTGACAGACTTTATATCTTTAGAAAGTTCAACATGTGGGTGTTTATACTGAGTGCCTGCAGAGACCATTGCATGCATTCTTCTGTTTTCACTGCTAATAATTCCCCATAATTCTTCACTAGAGGAATTACGAGAACCGTGATGACTAACTTTAATACAATTAGATTTTCTTATTTCCAACCCATCTATACTCTCTAGCATGATTTTCGGAGGTGAATCACCTGTAAATAAAATTGAATGGTTTTTAATTTTTATTTGAATAACTAATGAAATGGGGTTTCGATCCGCGCGCAATGTAATTCTCATTCCTTCCACCTCAAAAGTGTCCTCTGATGTATTTGTAATTTCGTCAGAATCTCTCGATAAAATTAACGGAATTAGACTACTCATTCCGTCAGCGATTACCTTTTCCTCAAAAGCAATAACATGCTTACCCTTAGGTGCAACACATTCGATTTCAGGTGATTCAGATGAAATCTTATGATTTCTTATGATACGACCATATTCTATTGAGCCATTAATTTCCTCGAGTAATTTCTTTTGGTAGTCGAACGTCCGTAATAACTTATCTTGATAAGATGATAGCTTGATTCCAATTTTAGAGGGATATTCTTCAGGATCAAACTCTTTTATCGATTTATTAATTTGAGTTCGAAAAAACGAGTCAACTGTGCTAGAGTAAAATATATTCTTAACACATATTTTATTATCTATAAAATATTGCAACAGTTCATTTAGACCACTGATGTGATCATAATCATTGTGAGAAATAATTAAAAATGAAATAATTGGATTTTCCCCACTTTTTTCTGTATAATTTTGAAAAAAAAATGTTGCAGGAATTTCCTTATTCTTGAACCGTCCCTTATTGTCTTTAAATTTTAAAGATTTACAATCTATAATACCAAATTCGCCATTAGGTAATTCAATCAACGTATGATCGCCCTGACCGACATTAAACAAGTAAACTTTAAGGTTTTTCATGTTTAAAATCTTTCTTTATAAGACAATTCATATCTAGCTATTTGAGCCGCTTGTTTTTCACCATTATATTCAAAATCAATCTCCCTAAAAGAATCGTCTAATTCAATAGATTGATTTTTATAAGGTCTGTACCTTTCTTCATTCAGAATGATCACTGAACTTAAATCCAATTGATTTTCAATTAATGCTTGCTCATCTTCGATTTTTATTATTCTGCCAATCCTTATTTGAGTAATAACAGGTAAGTTAGATTCTGCAAGCAGACGTAGAAGTTCAACTTTATCCGATTCATTCAATGCTAACCTCTTTAGGTTTTTAAAAATATTAAAAACGTATTCTAATTCAATTTCTAATTGGAGTTCATCATCAAGCTCTAAAAGAGAAATTTGAGATTTAAATTTCTTCGTTTCAACTTTTATTTTTTTTCTTACATTCGTCCTAACTTTATTAGATTCTTTTATTGCATAACATTTTAGATAGATCATTTTCAAATCCTCAAATTCTTTTAAGGATATAATAGTACTTAAACTTTTATCTATTTTTTCATCTAAAGAAAATTCGAATTTTCCAGAATCAGATAAAACTCCAAATGAAATGGTTTTCATTTTATTCGTTGTTATATTTAGAAAGGTTTGACTACTTCTTATTTCATTGGCTATTGTTTTTTTTAGAAGTCCCCCTTTATAATTGCATATTAAATTCCCAAAATCCGAGCTATTCATGATAATATGTGCAAAAAAAGTGGATGCTTTTGCCTCAATTAATTCCGATATATTCTCACCATGAAACAACTCAATTTCATGTTTAATTTGATGGTTTTCAATGACACTTTTGAGTTTATCTAGAGAAAGCGGTTTGTCATTTCCGTTTTTATTAATTTTACCTTCCGAGATCTGTTCTGGGTCCGCCGAATAAACTAATCTGTCAAAATTGTATTTTTTAAGAACAAAATTGGAAAGATCAAATCCATTATCAATACCGTTTTCTAAAATAATATTTGGGCGCTCTTCGAATCCGTTTTCAACTAAGGATACATCAGTCAATAATAATACATTCTTCCCAACTGTTTCATAGTTTTCAAAATCCCCCATTGCCCCCTCCCAATTGCCAGGTTCTAAAATATTTATACTTGGTATACTTTGGGCGATAGTTTCAGCAATAATTCGTTTAGTCTCTGGTCTATCTTCTACTAAAATTATGACTTCTGCATTATCTAGTATCTCAGAAATTAACACTTGTTCCATAATATTCTATTTTTTCAACCTATTTAAGACAATATCGAATTGAGTATATTTGTTCTTTTCAGTTTTTAACTCTATACTTCCGTCATGAATCGTTTCCACAATGTTTTTCGAAATTGGTAAGCCCATACCCGTTCCTTTTTTACTCCCTTTTTTCTTAGAATAGTAAGGTCTAAATACTTGCCTTTTTTCGCTCTCATCCATTCCTATTCCAAAATCATGAATTCGGATGGATAGTTTCTCTCGATTCTTTGATGTATAAAAAGTACTTATTTCTATTTTATCTCCGTTGTTCATTGCATCCCACGAATTAATCAATAAATTAAGAATGACGTGTTGTAGAAGTTTAACATCACAGTAGATATAAGCATCTTCTTTTTCGCCTAATAATTTAAATGATTCTTTAATTCTTTTCTTCTTAAATTTTGATTTAAGAATTGCAAAAGGAGATTCTACAATAGTATTTATGTGGATTTTTTCTTTGAAAATTTTATCATTCCATTTTCTGAAATTTCGAAGTCTAAGATAGTTAATTTCTGTGCTTTCTATCGCGTCCGTGATAACATCCAATTTATCTAAAATCTTCTCATCATCAAAGACTTTTGAATTGTCTATAAGTTCTTTCAATTCATTAATATTATGAGATGTTTCGAAAACTAAATGTCCAGACTCATGAACCATTCCTGCTCCTATTTCTGAGTGCAGAACCTCATGAGATAACTCCATCCTTTGCGCCATTATTTCTTCATAAGATTTTAAACTAGCTGCCATGTCCAAATTATTTGCAGCTAAATCTGAAAAAACACGAATAAACCTCTCTTTAAGTGTATCAGAGAATTGTTTCTCTTGTCTAAAATTAAAAAACATTACACCATAACATTTTTCGTTCTTTATTAACCTTATTGCTGCAAACGACTTTATATTCTCTCGTGTATAAAAATCATTTTTAAAAGATTTATTCTGATAAATTCTTGAATCATTCTTTTTATCATAATCTATCCTATTTTCTATCCACCAATCATCTTCTGTGTTGATTATTTTTCTAACAAGCTCATTTTCATGTCCAATATCTTTAGAGATTCTTTTTATTTTTTCAAATTCAAAATCACCCTCGATAATTGGTGATGAAAATTCATCAATTGATGCGTTATAAGGAAATAGAACAACCGGATTTGCTCCAACAACTTCTAATGCATCCTGAACAATGTTTTCTAGAGTAAAATCAATATCTCCATGCACAAAATATTCAGGTACCTCTAGAAATTTTTTCGTCATACTAGAATTCTGAAGATGTATTGCCGTTTTTCTAGCAAGAATTTTTAAATAAGCTTCTTCTTCAGAAGAAAGAGAAGTGATTTCTTGTTCCGAAAAAATACTAATTATTCCAACAATTTCTTTTTCAAACATTATTGGTGAAAGGATAATAAACTTTAATTCACTCTCTATGAACGGAATAAATTCAATGTTTTCATCAGTCAAATCTTTGGTAGAAATTAATTTACTGCTTTCTCCTTCGAAAAAACTTTCCAAATTGTCTATATTAAAGTTTGAATAATTTGCCTTAATCAATTTGCGCTCAAGAATTTCACTCGAATATACTTGACTGAAATTATTTGTTTTTCCAGCATTATTTCTTTTCCAGGTTCCTACATAACAATCTCCAAAATAGTTTGTCAAATGTTCAACAACCTCGAGATAAGCGCTTTTCACATCTAGTGATAAGTTAAAAGGTCTCACTAATTTATCTAATGATACCAAGGTCTTTTTTCTGAGATAGATCCTTGTTACCTTTTCAAGAAAATCTATAATCCATTCAGCATGAAATCGATTAAAAGCATCAGTCTTATCAGAAAAAAATGAAGCCACTCCCATCAATTCTTTGCGATTGTAAATTGGCACACTAATTTGCGAATTAACATCTTCTAATCCCGGAATATAATTTTGATCATCTTCTAATGAACCTTTTGAAAAAAAATATTTTCGATTTGAATATTAATTTCATATTTAGGCTCAATGCGTCCAACCTCACCTGTATCATTAATCTGTTCATTAATTCTTGCAATACCATATTTGTTACCAATTGGGATAGAATCATATGGATGTTGATAATGTGTTGATTCCTGATATAAAACAGATTTATTTACCTTTTTATGATATAAATTAGGTTGGGTAACTTTTTCATAA
>CAKZPK010000480.1 GCA_937139035.1 uncultured Crocinitomix sp.
TCATAATGTTCATTTACAAAAGCTTTCGCACGCTCTTGAGGTTTCCCCACTTCCCCTGTATGCATAATTACAATGGCATTCCAATCGTTCACGTTAACGTTGGACAACAAGTTTACATCTTGCACGCTGATATAAACGTTATAAGTGCTAAGGTAGCTTACGAGGCTATCAGTTAAAGCATTTTTATACTCACTGCCTTGTGTTGCAATTAAGACTGATTTTTCAGCTTGTGGATTCCCAATCTCATAGGATTCGACTTCATCCATAGAGTAGGTTGCATCATACCAAAATAATCCTCCAACGCACATCAAAAGAAATAAAACCAATCCAATAATTATCCTCTTTTTCATAATGTTGATTTTAGTAATTGCAGTTGTACATAATCATCTTTCAATTAGAATGTACCTAACTACAAAGTTCATGAACAAGCTTGTTTTATTTGCTGATGATTACAGTGTCGCAGTATGATAATGGTCACAGTAAGAAAGAAGTGGGGTGTAATCTTATGCGGTAAGCTACTTTATGAAGAACCAGCCGTGACTCCCTGCTACAGCTCCAGCTGTAGTAATTAAACTCAATGTAAGTAATACCCAATGCGCTTTATGGATAAAAGCGAATGTTTTGGTAGGATTCTCATTTGCATATTTTTTGAAAAGTTTATGCAACAAAAGTGGCTCTAAAACATAAAGAACTAGTGTGAACAGAATCCAAACCAATGTCATTGCATGAATCCACCAAAAACGATAATCAAAATAACGATCCCACGCATCAAGAACATAGAGCATATAAAAACCGCTGAGTCCTGTAAGCAACGTAGTGATTTTGGCTTGGAAAGCAAAACGGCCTTCAATTTCTTCAAAGGTTTTGATTTGCTCTTCTTTGGATTTTAGTTTTTTTACTGCAGGAATGATAACCGTAGTAACCATTGCTACGCCACCAATCCATAAAATGACTGCAATTACATGAATAACGCGAGCCAGTGCATAGTCTTCCATTGTATTTTATTATCAATTAATCTCCGTCTGTATCTCCAAAAGTAATTATGATATTTAATTCATCCTGAATATCTCCTTTAAAGAATGCCAATAATTCAATTAATAAATTTTTATAATCAATAAGTGGGGCGGAAGTAGTGTGGATATAATAATCCATTTCATAGGACATACCATTACCAAAAGTCACTGCCTCTTCAAATTTATCGCTCACTTTATCAGCCAGTTTTTTATTCTTTTTTCTAAGGTTATTGTACACCGAATTAAAAGTTTCGGTTCCAATTCCTAAATACACTTGTTGCAATTGTAGTACTTGTATTTTAATCTTTTCTAAAGCTTTATTAGAATAATGACCGACGGCTAGTTTATGATCATTTCCATCCAGAGGATCTGCAATTCGCTTGTTAATCAAGTCCTCTAAGACATGAATGATTCTGTTAATTACAATATTGTAAGAATCACTTACACCTTCTCCATCATTTTTAATGAAGTTTTTTTGGTAAATATTCCAAGTGTTTTGAAACTCTGTTGATGATGAGTGCAGGTAGGAGAGATGTGCATCAATAAAATTAATAAACTTTGGTTCAGTTAATGAGTCTGCAAAAGAAGTGCTGTAAAATAAATATTCTAAAGCATACAAACCTTTTCTGGTATTGACATAGTTTGCAATGTCATTTTCTGCGAATGATTCCTGCATATTGTATGCATCAATAATTCCATTGGTGTCGATAGACGTTTTATAGAACCGGCTAAAAACATAAACGGCGCTTACATCACCCAAATTATAAAAACTGATTTCCTCCATTTGATTTGCAACATCCACATAATTACTAGTTACAGTTGAGAAATTATCACCTGTAGTATTGGCGCCGTATGTGGCCCATGAGTTTTGTAATAATTCAATAGCATTTATTGCAGCATTTATTTCAGGTTCAGCTTTGTACGTGTACATTTCTTCTAAAAAAACTTCTTTTTTAAAACGGTTCTTTTTGCAGGCATAACCAATTCCAATAATAACACAAATGACTATGCCAATTTGCAATGATTCTTTAAGGATACTCTTCATGATAATTAGAGAGATTTAATGTAAGTAATTAGGTCTTCGCGTTCCTCGGCGGTTAACGCTTTAAATTGGTTTTTAGCATTTTCGGCTTCTCCGCCGTGCCATAAAATAGCCTCTTCAATATTTCTTGCACGGCCGTCGTGTAATAAATAGGTGTGCCCATTTACAATTTCAATTAGGCCGAGTCCCCAGAAAGGTGGGGTTCTCCATTCTGTACCTGTTGCTAAATAATCTGGGCGCCCATCTGCTAATTCTTCGCCCATGTCATGTAATAACAAATCGGTAAATGGTTGGATATGCTGTTTGTTTAAAAAGGAAAGTTCATGTTCGTTACCTGTTGTTAGGTTCGGAATATGGCATTTAACACAGTCCATTGATCTAAATAATGATTCGCCATTGCGTACACCAGTCGAGTTTACATTTCTTCGGGCAGGAACAGCTAACGTGGCGCTATAGAGGTAGGTTTTGTATAAATCATCTGCTTCAATTTCTACAGTTCCTCCGTCAGGCAGATCCATACATTCTGTTTGCAAATCAGTATGATTTTCACTTGGAAATAAATGAGATTTAATTCCTAAATCACCTTGAAAAGCACCAGCAGTTTGTTGCAGTAAATTAGGTTGATTTGCTTTCCATCCAAATTTACCAACGGTTGTAGCTCCTTTCTCAACATTCCAAACATAATTTATTTTACCTGAAATTCCATCTCCATCAGCATCCATTTCATCTGCAAATCTCATAAGCGTTTGTTCTGAAACAGCTTCAAGTAAGCCTAGTCCAATCATTTGTTGTCCAATACGGGGCGACATCATAATTGAAGCATCAAGTGCACCATAATTCAGGTTGGTAAGTGTATAAATAGGTTTTCTTAGCGTGTAGGTTGTTCCATCATCATAACTTCCCGTGATATATTCGAATACGACTTCAATATCACCTTCTTCGTTTACACCAGAAATTGCTAAATCATTAAATTGACCACCATAATTTGGATCTCCTACTGGGCCACCATGTTCATCTGTTCCATCAATACTTAATCGAATTAAAAAGCCTTTGGCTTCGTCTCCATTAGCAACAAATGGTTCGCCTCTTCCATCTTTAAAATGACAAGATGAGCATGAGCGTGCATTTAATAAAGGTCCTACACCATCTCTTGCAGTTGTGGAAGCAGGAGCAGAGACCCAATTTTGCCTGAAAAAACTATTTCCTACAAAAAACAACAATTCACTATCGCCAGTTGCACCGGGCATTTGGTGACCAAAAGAATTACTTGATTGATCGTATACAGTTCCATTTATTCCTCCACTTAATTCTTCATAAGGAGAAAGATTCTCATCTTTTTTACATGAAAAAATAGTGAGAACGGCCATTAGAATGAGGACTTTATTATGCATTTTAATTATTGGTTTAAATAACAATTGTGCCACTTGACAATTAGGTCAAGTGACACATTATTAATAATGATTTATAAGTGTTTACTTATTCAGGTAAATCAGTGTTAATGGTAAGATCCAATTCAGCACCAGCTTCAGCAATTTTATCTCCTAAAGCACGTAAATTTGTTACTGTAGAATTAATTGCACCAGAGCCTCCAGGACTTTCAAGTGTTAAAGCATTGTCAAAAGGAACAGGAATTGCATTCACATTTGAATTACATGTTGCAAACAATTCAGCAAGTGCTTCATTTAATTTTTTGTCTGCTTTTTCAATAATATCAGTTAATCCAGTACCTGAAACAACAGTTCCATTTGTACGTGTATATGATCCGTTATAGATGTTTTGAATTCCTTTAAAGTTTGTAATAATATCGCGGTGCGTATTGTCTGCAAAACAAGAGTGCTCATCTTCTTGATCTTGATTATCTAATGCAGTGAAAATTCGCTCACCAGCTAATTCAGATTTACTTAAAACACCAATTCCAGTTAAAATATTTATCATTGATTCATCATCAGCTTGGTTAATGAAGGTCGTGCGATAAGCTCCACCAACTTTCCATTCATTCACTAATGTGTTCAAGTGCCCCACTAATAGTTGAACGCAAGCTTTCAAGTATAAACCTCTTCTTTCTTGATTCTCGGCTGTTCCTGTTCCGTCAGTTAAATAATCAGTATAAGGTCTGTTTCCAGGAGTTTTTAAAGCTGTATTAGCGTCATCTTGTCCCCACAAAAGAAACTCAATAGCGTGATATCCAATACTAATATTCTTTTCT
This sequence comes from uncultured Crocinitomix sp., assembly GCA_937139035.1. Classification (GTDB taxonomy): domain Bacteria; phylum Bacteroidota; class Bacteroidia; order Flavobacteriales_D; family Crocinitomicaceae; genus Crocinitomix. The sequence continues at coordinate 4,262 of CAKZPK010000480.1, forward strand.
CCGCCAACTTCATTTAAACCTTCAAGAATTTCTGCAGATATTGTTACATCTGCGTCATTAATGATTCCTGCAGTTGGAGAACCTTCAATATAATCAACATAGCCTTCGTCTAAAGGCCAGGCATTTAAGGCTCCTTCGGGTCCATCTTCGTCATCAATAGGTCCACTTGCAAAACGGTATGCTTCAGTTTGTCCATAAGGTTCGCGTGCATCTAACCAAGCTTGTTTAGCATCAGAAAAACCAGCAGCACTTGGTGCGGCAATAAAGTTGTTAATTGCCGTCTCTAGTTCTAAGGCTTCATTATAAGCATCTTCGTATGAAGCATGTACAATTGAGGCGTAAGTCTCTTTAAACTCAGATTTTAAGTTATTAATTTTCTTTTTCTTACAAGCGCCCAATAAAAGTACAGCAGCCAATAATAGGGTAATTTTATTCAATTTCATTTGTTTCTTATTTAGATTGATTTTAAACAAGGCAAAAGTATTTGCTTGGCAAAAAGACTGCAATACCCCAATTGAGGTATATGACTAAAAAGTGCCTACCACATTTGTGGTATTTTATGGTTATGCAAGAGGAAACGGAAAGAAGAAGGTTGTCATAACCAGAAAATTCTATCTGATTTTTTTTGAACAAACCTTTATAAATAAAGTGCGTTATTATTAGAAGATACGATATACTCAAATAATTGAACCAAAACTATGACAAGATTTAATTTCTTTATTATCGCATTAATGTTGCTCTTTTGTAACTTGAATTTATTAGCACAGAATCTTGTTACCAATCCTAGCTTCGAAAATTACGGCGAATTAGAATGTGGCATATTGGCAAACGCTACTCAGTTTTCAAACTATATTGATGATTGGAAATATGCTACGGGTGGCACAAGTGACGCATTTAACAATTATGTTGAAAATAGCTGCTATACCAGCACTTTCTCTACGCATTATTATTCCGAAGGAACTCAATTACCTAGAACTGGCGAGATCATGGGGGGAATTTATCTTTACAATAACACTTTCACAGGGTGTGGTAACCCTACATGTTTTGATGGTTATCGGGAATATTTACAGGTGAAATTATTGGAGCCATTAGAGATAGGTAAAACATATGCTGTAGAATTTTGGGCGAGTCTTGGTGATAGTATGATTTTTGCCTCCAATAATTTAGGTATGTACTTTTCAGATACAATTATTAGCGAGTTCGCTATTGATGGAATCGTAAATAAAGGGTCTTTACCTTTTACTCCTCAGATAAACGAAACAACTATTATAACTGAGACCAGTGAATGGGTGAGTATTAAGGGGTGTTTTATTGCTGAATCTGCTGCTGAGTATATTATCATTGGAAATTTTTACGATAATGACGAAACGGAATCTATTGTAGTGAGACCTTTTGATGAAACCTCACCCACAATAGATTACAAAAGACATTCATACTACTATATTGATGATGTAAGCGTAGAGTTAATGCCTTTTAGTCCAACCATTACGGATGAAGATGGTGTTTTGACTACTGAGTTAGCCTTAACCTATCAGTGGTATCTTGATGATGAGATAATTGATGGAGCAAATGAACAAACCTATACTTATATAGAAGATGGTTTTTATAAAGTTATCGTAAGTGATTCAAGTGGTTGCATGTACCAATCTGATGTTTACATTATTGGAGATATAGATGTCCATGGAATTAGTGAAAATATAATTTCAGAATTTTGGATTCATCCAAATCCTGCTCAAAATGAGATTACGGTAGATTTGCTATTTGGAACACTGCAAGAAGCAAATCTTGTGATTTCAGATTTAGCAGGAAAAGAAATTACTTATTATAATTTGGGAGTGGGCAAACAAATGTCGACAACAATAAATGTAGAAAGTATTCCAAATGGAATCTATTTTGTCTCCTTAGTGATTGATGGAGAACAATCTCAAATTAAACGATTGGTTAAGATTTAAATCAATTCAACGAAATTATGCTTTACGGCATATATGACTATTTATAACTGAACCTCTAATTCAGCAATGTAAATGTCTTCGTTATCTGTGATCTTTAAGGAGCCTTTGTCACTATAAACGAGACCAAGTCTTTGTTTTAAATTCGTTATTCCAATCTCATTAGAAATAATTCCTTTAGAGACTGTTTTATGGTTTTTAACGTACAATCGAACTTTATTTTTAGTAACGGTTAAATGAATATTAATTGGCTTGGGATTATCTCTACTTACACCGTATTTGAAAGCATTTTCAACTAAGGGCATGAATAAGAATGGGGCCAACTGAATATCTTGAGCGTTTTGTTCAACAATAAATTCTACCGGAAATTTAGTTCCCAAGCGTATTTTTTGAAGCTCTATATAGTCGCGAATAAAAGTAATTTCTTTTGAAATAGGATTATTCAAATGCATTCCTTCATTTATAGGGTAGCGCATTATTTCTGACAACCTTAAAATAGCTTCTGTCGTTTTTGGTGCATTTTCCTCAGTGGCTGTATAATAAATAGCGTTTAGCGTGTTGAAAAGAAAATGTGGATTTACTTGAGAGGATAGATAGTTTAATTCTGCTTTTTTTTGTGCTTCTTCAGCTCTTTTTTTATTCAGGCTATTTTCTTGAACTATTTTTATTAAACCAACGCTTGTACTAATTGCGATTGTTGTTATCCCTGCAATAATTAAAAGATCAATGAACTCTTGTTTGCTTATCCTGAATGAATAACCTAATTCAATAAATATTGAAATAATTGCATATCCTAATAAGAGAAAGACAATGTAGAGTATTATTAACCCAAATGTATAGTACAGAATTTTTTTCTTAGCAAGTAATTTTACAACCAAGAAATGACTGTTTGTATAGAACAGTGCAATTAATAAAGGAATGAGTAGAAAAGCATCATCAATTACTTGACTTTTTTCAATAAATAGTTCATGGAATGAATAATAAAGTCCAACAATGTCGAACAATAAATGAAGTAATATTACCCAGCAACCGACATGAATGAGAATATTTAGCTTTTTATTCATTTTACTATTGAATTAGTATTAATCACCAACTAATTTAAACTAAAAGAAGTTCTTATAATGATAACGCAATTCTAAAACTCCTTTTATGCATTTACTTTAATCGTTTTAATCAGTGTATAACCATCTGTTACATTACCCGAAACTGAATCTGCCATGTTTAAATCAAGTGAATTTTTAAACTCTCCATCTTTTTTGTTTTTAGTATCAAATTCTCCATTATAACCTGTAGTACTATATACCGTTTTAGATATATCTTCAGGAAATGCAACTTGCGTAACTAATAAAGAGGTTCCTGATGCGGTTAAAACTTCAACATGCAAATGTGGTGCTCTACCAGGGTACCAACCGGGGTAAATACTAATGAAAGACGCGTCACCATTAACGTCTGAAGTTTGTCTACCTCTTAAAAAGTGTTGTCCTGTAAAATCACCTTCAATTTGTCCACTATATTCAGAGTAATTGCCTTTGGCATCACATTGCCAAACATCTACAAAAGCGCCGGCGAATGGACCACAGTTATTGTTTACGTTTTGAATTTTAAAGTTGATTAAAAGAGGTATTCCTGTTCGATCTCCCACTATGTTTTCGTTTACTACTTCTGCTGGTGTTTTATGCGGAAATGGTCCTACAACCTCAGTTGGAGAAACACTGCATGCCGTTGGATCATTTTTTTTACAAGCTCCAATTACTGTTGGAATGGCGACTATTGCGCCAAGTCCCATTGCACTTTTCTTTAAAAAATCGTTTCGTTTCATAATTATTGTTTTAGAAGTTTTTGTTGTTCTACTACATTATTGTATTCAATCTGTATTTGGTAAATACCCCTGGCAAAATTTGAAGTGTTAATTTCTAGATGTTGAGTTTCGTAAAAGTTTTTGCTATAAACAAGGTTTCCACGTGTGCCATAGATTTTAATCAGAATCTGATCAACAAAAACCGGTAAATTGACATTTACAAAATCAGTCGAAGGATTAGGGTATATGGCCACGATATTGTCATTTATCTCATTTTGATTGATACCGATAACTGAGCTTTCAAGTGTTATATCAACCAATTCATCAATAAATTGCAAATGGTGCATATTCCATAAGGTATCAGTAGCATCTCGATCATCAACGCCATCATCAACAATTGCATACGTGTCAAAGTTGGTTATTGTATAATCTGAGTAAGGTCCTGTAAAAATTGCCGTATTTTCACCGGCTTGTCCGTCTAGTCTATCATTCCCCTTTAAACCTTCGAAAGAATTATTACCACCGTTGCCTTTTAGTCTATTATAATGTTGGTTACCTTTTAAACCTGCGTTATTAGTTCCAACTAAAAAACAATGTTGAAGGTATTGTGATTTATGTGTATAGGGGATATCTGGATCATTTGTTATTGAAAAGATTCCTTCAAAACTTGGATCGATTATCATATCTACATTGATAACGGGAGAGAAATATTTGGGAAGTAATGCCCATCCGGATGGATCTTCAGTTTCGATTTCAGCTCGATTATGCGCGGTATATATCCCCCACATTCCTGTGGTAGGATCTTCTTCCCATGCTTCCCACAACCCATAATATGAATCAATTACAGAGGCTAAATATTCTTGACTAAGGCTATTTTCTTCAGACAATTCCATGTACCAGCTTTCGATTTCGGGAATTGATCCTGCGCCAATTGGCCAAATTGCAAAATCGTCCAAGCCCGCATTTTCCTGTGCTGTTCTACTCTCGGTTTGGTATTCTGGCAAGGCTCCTGGCATTCCTCCTTCCCCGTCAATACCAATTCCCATGTCATGCATTAAATGTAATATCTCTTCAAAGGAGGCATCTCTATGTTCATAATCATTTATTTGATACCAACTGTGTCCTTCTACAGCCATTTCTTCTTCGTAAAGTGGTTGACCAAAGACGGTTGGTTCGAAAGTCCCATCATCACTACCATTAATGAGAAGTAGAAGAGCATCATTCGTTCCCATTTGATTTAGCACCTCTGATTTGTCAAATCCATACTCTGAACCAGGAATGTCAGTTAGATAAAATTCTAATAAGGTTCTAGCTCTTATAATTTGTGCATCACTAATTTGATCCTGTGCTACAAAATGAATGGCTTCACCGTTAGGACACTGAATTTTAGTGTATTTAACAAAATTGTCTGTATGAAAAGCGGCCGGAGCAGATTCAGGTAGTGGAATAACACCATAATAACCTTCACTTATATCAATGTCGTCTGAAAGTGACTGGGAATACGTGCTCGGTATTATTAAACCGAGCATAATTAATATTACTAAATGTTTCATTTTTTTATTTTAATTATTGAATTGGAACAGGAGGCCACCTTGGCTCATATACATTTTTAAAGTTTAGAACTACACCTCTTTGTGCTCCATTAATACTATTGAACTTGAAATTATGAAATGATATTTTGTTAAAATCATAACTATTTAAGTTCAAAACTTCATATCGTTAATGCTTATAAGTTCCATCAGGTAAAACCGTTGGACATTTATAAATTGGATTAGTTAGTAATTCGTAAATAGCAATATCTTGATCTGTAACTTTTTCATTCGTATTTAATTTCCATTCCTGTTCTATTTCTGTTAACCGATTTTCTTGTGCGCCCAATAAGGATGTTAAAGCCCAGTAATGGTATTCTGTTACCATACAGCTATAATTACATGTTTTATCGTCATAAGTGTACCAGGCTCCTTCAGGATAACTTGATGGTATTTTGTCAAATGATCCTCCTCTTGCAATGTCCATGGCCTTGCTAATTTTTGTCCCTTTCGTTTCTCCAAATATTTCAGGATAAGCATTTGCATAACCTACATGTGTAATTAGGTGCAAAACCTCTTCTAGAGAAGCGTCAAAAGTTCCTGTTTTACCACTTGAAACATAGGTGGGGTGTGTTTCATCATTCCCTAAATCTTGACCTTGGCGCCCATTTGGAGGAAATAGTTTTTTGTCACCACTTTTTTTCCATAAAAACATAAAAGCTTTGTTCTCAATCATCTTGTCTACAACTAATTGATTATCTACCGTACCGTCTTCATCATTATCAAGATATTGCGCCATGACATTTGCCGTATGAAGTAGTTTTGCGTCCTCTACTTTTGGAGCGGCATAAATATCAATCCCAAATACAACAACTTTTCGATTGTATTTTTTTAACCCTTTGTCGTTATTCACAACAATTTTAAAATTAGGATCAGTGCCTGCGTTAATAGTTCCTTTATTTTTTTTGCAACTTGTTGCTGTGAGCAGAAGCAAGCTCAAAGTGCCTAGAATTATCTTTTTATTTTTCATCTTTCTGTGTGATTTACTAAAAAGACGATCAAGTTAAGGATAACCCCCACGTTAAAAATACGTGTGTATACAGATAAGATTATTGTGTAGACGTATAGTTGAAATGTGTATACGAATAGGGGCTAAAGATGCTTTTTAAATTCATTGCTATAAGCATCTCCAATAGGAATTTCGGTATTTCCAATTCGAATTTGTTGCTTTTGAAAGGTGTCTATTTTCGAAAGTGAAACGATAAAGGATCTGTGAATTCTAACAAATTGATTTGAGGGTAATTTTGCATTTATTCCTTTAACATTTAGGCGGGTAATAATCGTTTTGTCAACTGTGTGTATTTTCACATAATCCTTTAATCCCTCTATGTAAAGAATATCATTTAACAAAATCTTGATAGTTTGATATTCTGATTTTACATAAATATGATCAGGTTCTAACTGGTTAGGTACAGAGGCGCATAATGCATTTGCTTTATTTACTGCTTTTAGAAATCGCTCAAAACGGATTGGTTTTAATAAATAATCTGTGATATCTAATTCATATCCTTTTAATGCATATTGCTCATATGCGGTGGTAAATATGATTAAAGGCTTATGATTTAAACTATTCACAAA
>CAKZPK010000481.1 GCA_937139035.1 uncultured Crocinitomix sp.
CAGGAGTGCTGAACTTAGCCAATCCATTATTTAAGCTTGAAGCATAATCGCGTTCACGCCTAAATTGTTGCATTAATTTGGCCTCTTTCCGTAAGTGAACGTCATGCATTTGTTGAAATCGATCAAACGCTGCCTCTATTTGTCTAAATTCTATTTTTTTTCGTTTATCTCGTCTACCTAAAACAAAATCAAGATGATCTTTCATCCACGAGAAATTTTCATCCTGACTAGGGTTTACACAAAGGTTTTTAATACCCAATTGGCCTTTGATTTTTTCTTCAATGACATTGAGCGCCTCTTTGTTTTTCGAAGTAATAAGAATAGATTTTCCTTTACTTACTTTTTCAGCCGCTAAATTGGCTATTGTAAATGATTTTCCTGTACCAGGAGGTCCGGATACAACGCTAACAATTTTTTCATTGCTATTGATAATTGCATTGTATTGACTAGCGTTTAATTCCTCACAAATTATTCCCTTTTTTTCATCTGATTTATTCTCCAAACCATCAAATAAAGTAGCTAAGGGAGCAGAAAGATCTGGTGATTTTTCAAGTGTTTCTAGCTCATTTAAGGTTGTAAAGGAATTATTTTCTTTTTCAACGATAGCAAATACGCCTGCAGGTACATATTGATCTCCAACTTCAAATTCTTTTTTAATTGCTCCTTTAAATTTACGATCAGACCACAAGGTGGGGAACATCATTAATTCATCAGCATCAGCTTTTGGAGTTGCTTTTTGAATAACCTCTGTTAGTTTGGATGCAAAATGGAGGTCAATTTGCTCGGCGTGTTTTATCTTTTTAAATTCTCTGTTATTTACAATTTTTTGGGGAACATTATTTTTCAAAAATTGGCGAGAGGATTGGTCAATGTAGAGATAATATTCTCCTTCCTTTGTGATTACAGTTGCGTCAAACGAAAAAAGAGGGTAAACGCGGGTTGATTCATATTTGTTTAAGGTCACAAAACGAGAAATTCTAGCCAACGAAAAATATTTCAAAGTAACCTCGTTTGACTTTAGTTCAAGTGTTTTTATAATCTCCTCACCAATGGCATCTCCCAACGGTAGGTACGGATGTTGATTGTTTAATAATTCTTCTTTTTTAGAAATGAAATACCTTTTTAAAACTCGAGAAGAGTACAAGTGCATCATTTTGGATTGATTCAACTCTTGTTCGTAGATGTTTTTATAAAAAGAGAGGATAGACTGCATAAATGATTGATCTCGATTTCTATTGAAGATTAGTGATTGTTATTCCATTCTCAAATATTGAGCTTAGACAGGTGTGAAAATTAACAAATTTGTTTTGATTATTTTAGTCTCAAACTGTAATTAATTGCATCATTTTCCGTTACTTTCGTATTCCATGCTAATTTTAAGGTTGATATATGTTCGGCTTTGAGCAGTTAGAGTTGAATTTCAAAATAAGAATAAGGTGTCAATAGAGGTAAAAAACGCATTCAAATACTACGGTGAGCAAGCAGCTTTAAATGATGTTTCATTCAACGTTAATTCTGGTGAAATTATTGGTTTTTTAGGGCCTAATGGGGCTGGGAAATCAACAATGATGAAGATTTTGACCTGCTTTATACCAAAGTCTTCTGGTTCGGTTAAAGTTTGTGGATTAGATGTCGAGGAGCATTCAATTGAGGTGCGAAAAAAAGTAGGCTATCTTCCAGAGCATAATCCATTGTATTTGGATATGTATGTAAAAGAATACCTCTCATTTGTTGCAGGTATATATAAAATTAAAAACAAAAAAGACCGTGTTAATGAGATGATTTCATTAGTGGGACTTGAAGTTGAAAAAAATAAAAAAATTGGTGCCCTTTCTAAAGGTTATCGTCAACGTGTTGGTTTGGCACAAGCTATTATTCACGATCCTCAAGTGTTAATTTTGGATGAGCCTACAAGTGGTTTAGATCCCAATCAATTGGTTGACATTCGTCAGTTGATATTAGACATTGGTAAAACTAAAACGGTCATGCTTTCTACACACATTATGCAAGAGGTTGAAGCCATTTGCGATCGTGTGATAATTATTAAAAAAGGGAAAATTGTAGCCGATAATACTGCTGAAAAAATGCAGCAAAAAGACGTGGAACGCCAAACGGTCTTAGTTGAATTTGACCAAGTTGTTTCACGCAATCAATTGCGCCAAATTGCTAATATTAAAAGTGTCAAAAACGTAGAGGATAATAAATGGCTTTTCTCTGGCGAAGGAGATATCCGACCAGCAATTGCAAAGTATGCGCAACAGCATAATTTGTTGATCTTGGCAATGTCTGTTGAGCAAAAATCAATGGAAGAAGTATTTAAAGAGTTGACGGCAGGGAATTAGTGTAAGATCTTTAGATTAATAACACCAACAATCAGGTTATAATTACCAACCGATAATTCTATCGCACATTATTACTGCATTCTTTTTTACAACTAGAATATTATTTTTAGTTTGGCTACTTTAATTAAATTCAATTATGATTACGACCTGGACTACATTTTTAATTATTGCAATTACAGTAATATTGGCAGTTTTAGTATTGCTTTTCCTTCTATTAAGAAAAATGAAGGTTAAGGCGAAAATTTCTGTACCAATCGTTCTTGTTTTTGGGTTAGTTTTTGGAGGAGGAGCATTCGGTTATTTAACAGCCGTGCACGGTTCACATTTTGTGGTACTCAAATCTGATTTGGGAGTTGAAAAATACTATTCAATTGGAGTGAATGACTATGAGCGTGACAATGGAGAGATCTATACAATTGAAAAAATGCAAAACGTTTTAATTAATGATACAGGTAGAGAGTTGGTCTATGAAAAAGTAGTTTATGGATACGGATCTGAACCCGAAGCTGAGATTGTAGAGATTGGCGCCGTGCATGAAATTAAAGTGCTACCAACATCAATTTACTATTTTGATGATGAACCACCAGCTTCAATAACTTCAGAAAATAGCTCTGCAACTAAATATTGGGTTTATTTATACGAATAACCTATTCAAAGCTCACTTGTGCAAATGGATCAAACTCATTCATAGGGTTTAATTCTTGTACCGTTTGATTTTCAACACGAATTGTACGAGATGGAAATTGTTCCATGATTGATAAATCATGAGTTGCCATTAAAACAGATGTACCTTCTTTGGCTATCGCAAGTAAAACACCCATTATTTCTTTGGAAGTTTCGGGGTCTAAATTTCCAGTAGGTTCATCTGCTAAAATAAAAGCAGGTTTATTAATAAGCGCCCTAGCAATTGAAACACGTTGTTGTTCTCCTCCAGATAATTGATTCGGCATTTTGTCTCCTTTATGGTCCAATCCAACTAGGCTTAAAACTTCTTCGGCTCTTTGTTTAACTTCTTTTTTTCCTTTCCAACCTGTTGCGCGCATCACAAAAGATAAATTATCTAAAATTGACCGATCAGATAATAATTGGAAATCTTGGAAAACTATACCCAATTGGCGTCTTAAGTATGGAATTTCTTTACGCTTGAGGTTGTGCAATTCAAATTCAGCAATTTTTCCCTGGCCAGCAGCCAAAGGTAATTCGCCATAAAGTGTTTTCAACAAACTACTTTTACCCGATCCTGTACGGCCAATTAAATAGACAAATTCGCCCTTGTCTAAATGCAAGTTTACATCTTTTAAAACCAGTGCTCCGCCTTGGTGAACTTCGCCGTCTTTAATCCAAAATATGCTATTGTCAGTTTCCATTAATTCAATATTACATATTTATTTTAAATGTAAGTTCGGACAAGGCTACTTTATGGCAAAAAAAAATCCCCTCGAGTAATTAAAACACAAGGGGATTGATTGTTTATTAGAAATACTTTTATTGCTTTTCCAAAGTAATATTTGTAGTTGTTTCATCTTCTACTAAAACCAACTTTAATGATGTTTTAGTAAGCTCAACAATGTCAATAGTTTCTAAAGAGGTTGCGGTTAAGTTTTCTTTTTGCTCTAAACGTTCACCGTCGTTAGTTACTCTGTAAACAGATGCTTCTGTTTCCGTTTCTCCATCAAAAGTAATCGTGGTTGTCATGTTACAGACTTCATCATTTTTTAATTTGCATCCATCAAATATCATTTGAATTGTAAATCCAAAAGCAAGATAATCAACAGTGAATTCTCCGTCAGTAACCATAAATTCAGTCGCATTCCAGTTACCTTCTAATTTCTTAACGGCTTTTTGATTTTTGTTACAAGCAACAGCAATTAAGGCGATTGCAGCAATCATAAATAATTTTTTCATAATGTTCATATTTAGTTACAGTTGTCATACGGAGGGGCAACCCAAAAGGTTTGCTCTCGGCACTATGATTTATCTATATTTCGATAAAGCGTTAATAAATAATCATTAGTGGTAATTGTGAAAAGTTTTAAGGGAGATGCAATAATCTTAACAGAATTACGTTTATAACTTTAACCCCCACCCGCACAATCCCTTACCTAACACCTTAAATTTACAAGTTTATTAAAGAACAACTAAAAATTGTTCCGTAAAAATGACAAATAGGTATATGCTGAGAGCGAGTGTTATAATTTTATTATTCCTAAGTACAGCCGTGTTTTCTCAATCATCTGAGAAATACAAAGGAGACTATGCGCGGTTTTATAAAGCTGAGGATCTTTATGAAAAAATGAAATACAGTGCTGCCGAAGAGGAGTTTAAACTCTTCATGTCGGAACAGAGTGATGCAAATGATCCACTTTATGTAAAAGCAATGTACTATAGTGCATTAAGTGCGCTACATCTTTATCATGCAGATGCTGAAAGACGTTTGCTGAAATTTTTGAAAGAATATCCTGAAAGTATTCATAGACAGAGTGTGTATCTTGAATTGGGTAGGTATTATTATAGAGGCAAGAAATTTATTGATGCTATAGAGTGGTTAGAGCAGATTGATGTTTACGATTTAACGGCAGATGAAAAAGAGGAGTATTACTTTAAATTAGGTTATGCGCATTTTCGAAGAAATAATCTAAAAAAGTCAAGAGATGCGTTCTATGAAATCATAAGTTCAGAAGGGCAATATCAGTCACCTGCGCTCTATTATTATTCGCACATTGCTTATACTGAAAAAAGCTATCAAACAGCATTGGAAGGGTTTACGAAATTAAAAGATGATCCTAGCTTTAAAGATGTTGTGCCGTATTATATTGCACAGATTTATTACTTGCAAGGGAAGTATGAAATGCTTCTTGAGTATGCACCACAAGTAGTGGATTCAACCAATCCTAAAAACGAAGTAGGAATGGCGCATTTAATTGGAGATGCATTTTATAAAATTGGCAAATACGACGAAGCCGTTCCTTTTTTAGAAGAATACAATAAAAAGAGCGCAACAACTCGTGACGAAGATTACCAACTAGGCTTTGCATACTATAAAAGTGGTGATTTTGAAAATGCTATTCCAATGTTTGACAAAGTGGCGCGAGTTAAAGATGAATTGGGTCAAATTGCTTTATACCATATTGGAGAATGCTATTTGCAAAGTGATGATTTTCTTTATGCCAGAAATGCATTTGAAGCAGCTTCTGTTCTTTCCTTTGATGCCGCGGTAGAAGAGGATGCTCTTTATAATTATGCCGTACTTTCTTATAAGCTAGATTATAATCCGTTTGATGAGGCCGTGGAAGCTATGAACCTCTTTTTAGAACGTTACCCTAATTCTCCACGAAAACAGGATATGTATCAATATTTAGTAAATGTTTATACAACAATGGGGAACTATAAATCGGCAATGGAATCGATTGATAGAATTGAGGAGAAAGATTTTAAAATGAAAAACGCCTATCAAATAATGGCTTATAATCATGGGGTTGAATTATTTGAAAACGGTGAAATGGATTTGGCGATTGAGGCATTTGGATTGGTAAAACGTTATCCAATTGATACTAAATTAAACGCCATGAGTTTGTATTGGATAGCAGAGGCAAGTTATAGCAAGGCAGATTATCCTGCAGCAATAGCACAATACAGATCTTTTTTAGATGAGCCAGGAGGCTATGGTGTAGTTGAGCATAATGATGCGTACTATAATATGGCATATGCTTATTTCAAACAAAAAGATTACGCGAATGCTATTCAGCATTTCAGATCCTTTACACAAGATGATACAGAGTCGCATAAAGAAAAAATTACAGATGCTTATTTAAGAATTGGTGATTGTTATTTTGTACGTAAGCCAAATGATACACCAAAACCAGATGATGATAATGCTATTTTGTTTTATCAAAAAGCAATTGAATCAGGCGGAGGTCAAATGGATTATGCAAAATTTCAAATTGGTTTGTCGTATGGATTTAAAAGACAGTATACTGATAAGGCTTCAATTATGTTAGATATTGTAAATAATCATGCCCGTTCGGCATTAGCTGTTCCGGCATTGTACGAGGCAGGTGAATCTTATCGATTAATGTCAAATTCGGATGATCCTACCCACAGAGAAAAAGCGATTAAATACTATCAACAGTTAATTCATGATCATCCAAAGCATTCTAAAGTTGTTGATGCTATTTTTCAAATTGGAATGCAGCATTTTACTGCTCAGGAATATAGTTTGGCAGAAAAACAATTATTGCGTGTGGTTAATGAGTATCCTGCATCTGAAAGATTTCCTGAAGCTCTGGATAGATTGAGAGATGTTTACACAGCAATGAACAGAACGGATGAATACGTGGCTTTATTACAAGGTCTTGATATGGATATTGATGAAAATGAAAAGGATGAGTTAGTATATAATGCAGCTTATCGGGCTTATGAAGATTCATTGTTCGAATCTGCTGCTGCCTCATTTAAAAAGTATCTGAATCAATTTGCACGACCAAAACATGAAATTGATGCTTTATTCTTTATGGCAGATTCATACAGAAGTATTGGGGCAACAGAGTTGAGTACAAATGCCTTTAAGCAATTGTTAGAAAAACCAACCAACTTTTACACTGAAGAAGCAGCAGGAATTGCATCTAAAGTAGAATATGATGAGGGTAATTATCAAAAAGCGGCAGATTATTATGAGATTTTAGATAATAATGCCTCGTATCCTGAAAATAAACTCAAGGCCGAGATTGGTTTAATGCGTTGCTATACCTTCCTTGAAGAATTGAGTGTTGCCGCAGAATATGCTAAAAAAGTATTGGCTGATCCATTGTCATTGGACAATGTGAAGGTTGAAGCACATTACGTAATTGGTAAAGCTGCGTTGGAAGTCAATAATTTTGACAAAGCCATGAGTGAGTTTAGAGAGGTGACCGAACAAACATCAAGTGTGTTAGGGGCAGAGGCGCAATATAGTATTGCCTTGATATATCACTTGCAAGAAGAGTTTAAAAAATCGGAGGATGAGGTTCGTGTCTTAATGAAAGAGCGTGCAGGTTATGCTTACTGGGTGGCTAAGGTGCTTATTTTACAGTCAAAAAATTCAATAGGATTGGATGATTATGTACAAGCCGAATTTACCATTAATAGTGTTTTGAATGGTTATACCACACTTGATGATGGAATAATAGATGAGGCAAATGCAGTGATGGAGGTGATCAATGCTTATAAGAACCAGGAAAAGGACCTAGGTCCAGATGTTGATAATACAATTGAAATAGGAGATGGAAATGATTAAGATAGATTTTAAATACTTATTGTTAGCACCTCTGTTTGTACTAAGTGCTGTAGTTTATGCGGGTCAAGTTGCATTGCCACCTGATACTGCAATTTATACAAATGTTTCTGAGGCAGAAAGACGAATTTCACCGTCTTATCGAATTGCTGAAAAACCACTAATTATTGATACGATTGTTCCAATTCCGAACATATCTTATCCATTGCTTTCGCGGAACATGCGAACAGAAATTTCCATTGATCAAATTGATCCAGCAAAAATTAAAATTGTTGAGAAATTGGAGAAACTTTATCCTGGCTATGTTCGTATAGGTTTAGGTAATTATATCAGTCCGCTTGGAGAGGTTTATTATAATTCATTGCGAAACCGCCGAATGAGCTATGGCGTTCATTTAAATCACAATTCGTCTTTCGGTAATATTAAAGGATATGCCCCAAGTACTTTTGATAATACTACTGGACGAGTGTTTGGAGAATTCTTCACCAAACAATTTAGAATTGAAAGTGAATTGGATTATTTAAATAATGGATACCATTTTTATGGAATTCAAGATACAACTGAAAACCAAGATCTAATTTCAAAAGATTCATTGAGAAATCGTGTACAAGGAATTGGAGCAAATGTCCGATTTTCTAATGTTACCAGAAAAGATAGTGCTACATTATTGTATGCTGTAAAAACTGATTTTAACTATTTCCATGAGTTTGATCCAAATGATAGAATTCAAAATGCAAGAAATTCAAATTTTGGAATTGGTACAGAAATGAGCTATAAACTAAGAAACCATATTTATTCGGCTGATTTTGATGTGCGTTATAATAATTACAAGTTTGCAGGAGAGGGTTCTACAGTGCCCGTTCCTGATTGGCATGATGATAACAACACAATCATTCATTTAAAACCATCCATTGCATCTTATGGTAAAAAATGGAAAGTATTAGTTGGGGTTGATTTGAATTTTGATATTGTATCCGATCCAATTTTTGTTGCAGTTCCACAATTAGAAGGAAAGTATAGTTTGTTTAACGATATGTTTATTCCATATGCCGGAATTGGTGGCGGCCTAACACAAAACACATTTCAATCACTGAACAGAACAAATGAGTTTATTGTGTCAGAATTAGACTTGAAGAATACCAAAGAGTTAAAATTCTATGGCGGAATAAAAGGAACGCTGTCTAAGCAATTATCATTTGATGTGCAAGTGCATGCAACAACATATACGAATATGGCTTTATTTGTAAATGACACCGTTTGGAGTGACATGTATAAATTTGATGTGGTGTATGATAAAGTAACCGCATTAGGAGTAAATGCAAGTGTAAGTTACCAAGCCGCGGAAAAATTAAAAGTAGATGCAATTGTAGCCTATAATAATTATACAACACAGGTTGAAACACATGCGTGGAACTTACCAGAAATTGATATTAGATTAAGAGGTTCTTATAACCTATATGATAAGTTGTATGTTAAATCTGATTTAACCTTAATGGGCGGTAGAAAAAGCCCCGAAGGATTGTTTTCAACTGATACGGGAGATGAAAAATACAATCTTGGTTTTGTAGCAGATGCAAACTTATCTGCAGAGTATCGCTACAATAAGCGTATTTCAATTTTTGTGCAATTCAACAACTTGGCCGCACAAAAATATTTCAGATGGAACAGATATCGCACGCAAGGTTTCCAAATATTAGGAGGCGCAACATTCGCCTTTTAAAATTTAATTCAAATAGTTGCGTTTAGTACTGTCACAACAAGTGATATTGCCTTTACTGTTGCTGTTATAATAAAAAGGCATAAAATGTGCTACCTTTATCATTGGTGAATAAAATTGGATTGATATTGTTGCTGTTGCTAGCCGGGAATTTAACTTGGGCGCAAAAGTCTGTTTTTATTCCAACAGATTCTATTCAAGGTAATTTCTCTCAATTTTCGGTAGATAATTTTGGGCGGGTCTACCTTTGTGAAAACGATATTATTAGTCAACACTTTGGTCAAAACGATACCGTTTATACAACTTCTTTAAAATCGTTCAGGCCCACATCAATTGAAAGTTCAAAGTCATTCAGAACAATGGTATTTGATCAGGATCGATCGGTGCTTCATTTTTATGACAATACACTAACAGATATTCATGGCGAAATAGATTTAGTTTCTGTAGGAATTCAACAACCGCTTTTGGTTTGCGAATCTTTTGCCGGAAATACCTTTTGGGTGTTGGATGGTGGGTTGATGCGCCTCGTAAAATTGAACCGCGAATTAGAAGTCGTATCGCAGACAGAAAATTTGGTATCACTTTTCGATAATGATGTATCGCCAAGTCAAATGATAGAGCATAATGATTATTTGTACATCTTAATACCCAATAAAGGAGTGGCTATTTTTGATGTTTTTGGAACGTTTATAAAAATATACCCCACAGAAGCACTAAATATAGGAGTATTGAATAATTATCTTTTATTGCAAGGCGCTTCTACTATCGAGGCGGTTTCTAATGATGCTTTCTTAATGGCAGACTTTACTTATCAAATTCCACAAAACGTGATCAAATTCGCTTTTTCAAATGCAAAAGTCTATTTCTTAAAAAAGAACGGGTTAGTGATTGGTAAGTTTAAATAAATACGAATAGCGAACAAAGTGAGCGGTCTTTTTCCTACTAATCCTCAACGAATAATAAATGAATTGACCATACATGGCATTAGTTTATATAGATTAAAAGTGAATTACTTATATTTGCTGAATCCTTAAAAAAGGTAAAATCTATAGTTGAAATGAAAAAATTCTTTCGGTTTTTTATAAGTAAGCAGTTTCTGATAAATATCGGGGTGATTATTTTGGTTTGGGTGGCTATCATTTTTGGTGAATTATGGTATTTAAAAAGCCATACCAGTTTTGGTGAAAAAATAGAAGTTCCAACCTTTTATAAAATCCATATGGATGATTTGGATGAATTTGTAAGTGGTAAAGGAATAAAATATACCATTCAAGATTCTGTTTATATGGACAATTGGCCAAAAGGAACTGTATGTTGGCAATATCCTCTTCCAACTGACTCGTCAGGAATGTTTATTAAATCAGGGAGAGAAGTGCTCTTATCAGTAGTTCCTTTAAATCCACAAATGATTAAAATGCCTGACGTGGTTGATATGTCAAAACGTATGGCAGAATCAAGTCTAGAAGCAATTGGACTTAGAACAAAAATCAGCTATGAACCAGCTATTGAAGGAAAAGGCTTTGTCCTTAAACAACAATATAATGGTCATGACATTAAGCCGGGCACAACAATTCCGAAGGGAACACGAGTTGAATTGATAGTGGCTCAAGGTACTAATGGAACAACAAGCTCATTACCTAATTTGATAGGCTTAACAATATCTGAAGCACAGGCACGTTTATCTAATTTAACGCTTTCGCTTTATATTGATTGCAATGGTTGTTCTGAAGAAGATAAACCGAATACAATAATTGTTGAGCAAAGTCCTAGAGGAGGCGAAGGTGTTAATGTTTCGGCCGGAACGACAATAACTGTTTGGTCGGGCAAAGGCGAATAATTAAAGGATTTAAACAAATGAAACAAGTTACACTCGCAATAGCCGTTTTAGCTTCAGGATTTATTTTTGCACAAGAAAAAATTAGTCCAATACAAATCAACCAAACCATTTATACACAACAGACGCAAACGCGCGCTAGTGAACTAAATGACTTGGATAGCACCTATATTTATGAGTTCACAACACTGAATTTAACAGATGTTTGGGATGATTTTTCAACCGATAAATTTGAACAATTTGACGCTGAACCATTAGACGTTGGTGTAACGTCAGTATTGTATCACCGGTTAATGGATGAAACGAATACAACACCACAAGATCCAAATTTAATTTTTTGTGATTCAATGTATGCTCATCATGACACGGTAAAAATTGATGACATTGGAGCAGAGATTGAGGTTGTGCGTCATTATCCTTTCACGGCTTATGATGTTTGGATTAATGATTTAGATTTTTACCCTGTAGAGGGAGTTTTGAAAGAAGGTGTTTTTCAAGAATGTTATGTTTTAATAGATTCTGTAATTGCAGGTGTGTTAGATGAAGATCAGGATACGGTGTGGTATAATATGGATCCAATAGCATATGTGCAGGATAGTGCACGTGTTTTTACAAAAGTAGTGACCGACCCTAATACACTTTGGGAGAATAATTTTGCTTGCCATAATTATACCTATGCGTATAATCCATGGTCTTTGGGAGTTGCTACTTTCGACGGATTAGACCAAAACGGATATCCTTACCATATTGGAGATGATGGAGCACACGGAGTGGCAGATTATATGACTTCAAGACCGATTGATCTTTCAGTGGCTACAGGTGCTGATATTGTATATTTAACAATGATCTATCAGGCAAAAGGTTTAGGGAACATGCCAGAAGCTTTTGATAGCTTAGTGTTAGAAATGTACATAGAAGACCTTGGGGATTGGCAATATGAATGGTCAGTTTCTGGTGGTGCTGTTGAACCTGATGTTTGGGATACATTGTATTTCCCCGTTCCAACAGGTTATTATGAAGATGATTTCCAATTCAGATTTAAAAACTACGCTTCACTTTCAGGAGCGCTCGATCATTGGCATATTGATTACGTAAGCCTATCGATTGAGACAGAGGTTGAAGCCGGAAATTTCACAGATATTGCGATCTCTTATCCCGTTAATACATTATTACAAGATTATACTGCAGTTCCTTGGGACCACTATAAAAACACAACAGGGAATGAAAAAATGCGAAATGAATTTGATTTAGACGTGTTTAATACACATGCTACTGATATTGCGTTTGGTGGCGGTGAGGTGTCGGTCAAAAATGCTGGAGTATTAGAAGGTGATTTTCCAATTATTGGAACAGGTGGCCCTGATGCAGCTCAATATGTACCAGGATATAATGATTGTGTTATACCAATGGACCCAGCGTATTTCTATGATCAATCACTTGGTGGTGTGCAAGCAGAATTTGATGTTAAAATAAATATAACCTCTCCAACTGATGGTGCTAATGTGCATTTAGAAAATGACACAACCTATTTTACGCAAAGGTTTGATAATTATTATGCCTATGATGACGGTTCTGCGGAAGCCGCGTACGGAATTGAAGGAGAAGGGGCATTAATGGCGTATAAGTTTGAAGCGTATGAGGCAGGAAAGTTAAAAGGTATTTTGATGCAGTTTCAACCATCTGTAACAGATTTAAGCGGAGAAGTGTTTTTATTAACTGTTTGGGAGGATAATGGTGGAGAACCAGGAGAGATTATTTATCAGGATGATTATTTTGAATCTCATTCGCCAGAATATTCTGGTTCTAAACGAGGGTTCAGATATTATGAGTTTAATAACTTAGATTGGGATGCAATTAATGCTGATGATACATCTTTAACAGTAGATCCAGTTTTTTATGTAGGTTGGCAAAACATTAGTTCTGCGAGTTTAAACATTGGTTTAGATTGGAATATTGATAATGGAGATAAAGTGTTTAGAAATACGTCTGGTGAATGGTTGACATCTGCTTACGCTATGTCTTTACTAATTCGTCCTGTATTTTCAACTGGGTTGGATTATACTTTGTCTATTGAGGATGAAAATGATTTACAAGAAGAAATTACCCTCTATCCAAATCCAACATCTAATGACATTACTTTAACAGGTTTGTCAGGAGATTACGAATTACGTATATTTGATATGAGTGGTCGAATGGTTACTTCTGTTCAAAATCAACATCAAGTAAATGTAAGCAACCTAGAAAGTGGATTGTATTTAGTTGACGTAAGAGACGCAGCAGGAAATCCAATCTATTCTTCCAAGCTAATTAAAAAGTAATGACTGATAATATCCCCGAAGAGGAACTTAATTCTGAAGGAACTGAGCAACAAGATGAGCTTTTTGAGCATCATAATTTAATTGCAGATGTAGGGCAAGAAGCATTGAGAATTGATAAGTTCTTGATGAAACGTTTGCCAAATGTTTCTAGAAATAGATTACAAACTATTGCAAAGGCAGGAACTTTATTTGTTAATGGTAAGTCAGTTAAGTCAAATTATAAAGTAAGACCTAAAGACGAAATTTCAGTTGTTTTACCATATCCCGTTCGTGAGATTAAATTAATTCCTGAGGACATTCCTATTGATGTTATTTATGAGGATGAACAAATGATAATGGTCAATAAGCCAGCAAATATGGTGGTGCATCCTGGTTATGGAAATTATTCAGGAACATTGTTAAATGGACTTGTTTATCATTTTGATTCTTTGCCAAAAAAAGAGGATTATTTTGGACGTCCAGGATTAGTCCACCGTCTTGATAAGCATACAACCGGAATTTTGGTAGTGGCAAAAACAGAATTGGCATTAACACATTTGGCACAACAATTTCATGATAGAACAAGTGATCGTGTTTATCACGCATTAGTTTGGGGTGATTTGGCCGAAAATGAAGGAACAATTACAGGTCCAATTGGCAGATCTAAGAAAAACCGAAAAGTTTTTCAAGTTTATGATGAGGAAGAAGAATACGGAAAACATGCCGTAACACACTATAAAGTTCTCGAAAGATTTGGATATGTTACATTGGTTCAGTGCAAATTAGAAACAGGAAGAACGCACCAAATTAGAGTCCATTTTAAGCATATTGGTCACCCTCTATTTCATGACCTTGAATATGGTGGTGATCGGATACTGAAAGGGACTACATTCGCTAAGTATCAGCAGTTTATAAATAATTGTTTTAAGTTGATTCCTGGGCAAGCATTGCATGCTAAAACCTTAGGTGTTGAGCACCCCGTAACGGGTGAAAAAATCTTCTACGAATCTGAACTTCCTGAGGGTTTTTTGAAACTCTTAGAGAAATGGAGAGTATACAGTAAAAACGTTTGAGCGTAATTAACGGTTTATTTCACTGCATTTTATTGGTCTAAATGTGCCGATAAGTAAAATAAAATCTTTATTTTCGCCTCTTGAGTATTAAGCTTATATCAGAAAAGTAAATTTATATGAGATCACTAAAGTCTGTAATTTTATTCGTTGGACTAATTGCTTTTGGAACAGTTGCCACTGCGCAAACTGACAGAGCAGCCACGCGAAGTTACTCAGGTGAAGCGGTTAACCTATGGAAAGCCGGTGCCTACGCTGAAGCTGCGGAAGCTTTTAAATTGGCTGCTGAAAAGATCAGTCCCAAAAATGACAAAGCAAGACAAAAGAAGGCCTACTTCACTTATATGTCAGGTCGTTGTTACAACTTGTTAAGTGAGCATGCTTCTGCTGAGCAGCAGTATGAAAAAGCCGTTTTATTGCGTTACCAAGAATGGGAACCTGAGGTTTACATGCAGTTAGCAGAAATGGAAATGGCGCAGTGTAAGCATAAAGAAGCAAAAGAAAATTACCAGAAATACTTAAAGTTAGATCCATCAAGCGAGTTGGCTAAAACTCGAATCGCTTCATGTGATTTTTATGCAGAGAGTACTGGAAATCCTTCAAAACACTTAGTAACTAATGTTTCTAAGTTAAATACAGGATCATTTGATTTTGCAACTGTTATGGGGCCAAGAGGAAAAGAAATGTACTTCACTTCTTCAAGAGCTGGATCTACAGGAGCTAACTCTGATCCAATTACAGGACAAAATTATATGGACCTTTGGATGTCAAAAATTGATAGAAATGGA
>CAKZPK010000482.1 GCA_937139035.1 uncultured Crocinitomix sp.
GGTAAAACCATTTTATATTCTTGGAATAGATGCTGAGGTGCAGAATAGAGTGGGGGAAGCTGTATATGGCAATTACTTTTCACTTTTAAATTTTTCTTTTTTATTAAATATCCTGTTGGACTTAGGATTGACAAATTATAATGCGAAGAACATTGCGCAGCATCCCCAACAAATAACCAATCACTTTGGTAAGATTTTAGCCATTCGTTTTTCACTGTTTTTTCTTTATGCTGCAGCAACTATGATATTTGCAGGTATAGTGGGGTATTCTGGGCAAGAATTTTATTTACTCGGATTATTAATGGTGAACCAGTTTTTGGTGGCAATTGTGCAATTTTCTAGATCCAACTTTGCGGGTTTACATTTGTTCAAGACAGATGCATTGATATCCGTTTTGGACAGAACCCTTTTAATAGGTATTTGCGGCGCTTTATTATGGACAGATTGGTTTGGTGGAGAAATGAAAATAGAGTGGTTTATTTATGCACAAACCGCCGCGTACGGAATTTCAGCACTCATTTCAGTTATTCTATTATTGGTTAAAATTGGCAAGGTGCGTTTGTCCATTAAAAAACCGTTTACCTTATACATATTACGGCAGAGTTTTCCTTATGCATTGTTGATTTTATTAATGATGATGTATAATAGAATTGATGCGGTTATGTTAGAGCGGCTTTTGCCAAATGGAGATGCTGCAGCAGGAGTGTATGCGCAAGGCTTTCGATTATTGGATGCGGTAAACATGTTTGCTTTACTTTTTGCAGGACTATTACTACCAATTTTTGCACGGCTGCTTAGAAAAAAGGAATCTATTCATGAAATGACGGCATTGGCTTTTAGGATGTTGTTTGGCATTAGTGTGATAGTGGGCGCTACTTGTTTTTTCTTTAAAGCTGAGTTAATTGAATTACGTTATGAAGGCAGTTCTGTTGAATCTGCGGTTTCATTTGGGTTTTTAATTTTAAGCTTTATTCCTGTTGCAATAACCTATGTTTTTGGAACACTTTTAACCGCAAACGGTAGCTTACGTTATTTAAACCAAATGGCACTTGTAGGCGTTATATTAAATGTTGTTTTGAATTACTTTTTCATTCACTCATTTGGTGTGGTTGGCGCCGCACTAGCTACATTAATTACTCAAGGTGTAACCGCAATTGTTCAAATGGCGGTGGCTTATCATTTATTCCGATTTAAATTCAGCTTGAAATATTATGCGTCGCTTGCAGGATTAATAGGCGGATTATTGTTAGCCTATTATTTCTTAAACATTACATTCACTAATAGGCTGGAGTTAATTATCCCTTATTTTATATTTGGAATTGTGCTTGGTTTCTTATTGGGCGTTTTCAGAATCAGTGATTTGAAAATGATCATGACTAAAGAAGATTCTTAAGCCTATAATTCAACTTTATTTTTTAAGATAATAAAGCTGTGTGCCAGGTTCGAAAAGGTCTTCCAAAATTTTGCTCATAGCATTTGAGTTTTTTGGATTAATTTCTGAAGTAACAAGAACACTTGCTGGATTTCCAAAGCCTATACCTCCAACATATTCACGTAAATCAACGCTGTCAGGCATAAAAATATCTGTAGAGTCTAAATTGGGAAATGTTGCATTATAAACGATTAGTTCATCTTGCTGATTAATGTGTACTGATCCTCCTGTTGTAGGATTTTTCCATTCCCAGTATTTAAATGTGGGACATAAATTATAGATTTCACTCTTTTCATTTTCGGCTTCAGCAAAACTATGCTTTCCAGAATTAGGCCTTGGAAGCATTGTAACCTCCATTAAATTGGTATCAACAATTAGCGGAGTTACAAGACTTGAATCCGTGGAGTCATTCTCGTTTAATTCTGGATTCAATTCAGAGTTTTCAAATAACTGAGACGCTACAGTATTACTGTCAGAGGAATCATCACAACCAAAAAGAATAAACCCACTGGTTACACTACAAATCCAGATGAAACGATTAAAAATCAATTTATAGAACTGTTAATAAAACTAACATTAATCCAAGTAAAATGGTTACGGCTACTAATCCTTTAGTAAACTCCATCAAATTCCATCTAAAATTGGTGAAGTAGAATAAAAACATATTTGGTAACATAGAAAAGATCAAAATATCTTGTTGTTCTTGACCATTTAAAGCACGACTCATATAACCTGAAAAGTCTACACCAGTTCCATAGGTTTTAACAAAATATGAAATAATAAAACCAATAACAGGTAAAAAAGCTCCTAATAGAACACCTATTAAGGCTTTATCCATTTTCTTTAATTTCTCTTTCATATTATTTCTTTAAATCCCATTCATTTAAGCTCGAAATGAGGTGGTGTGCAGTCATGTCAAATTGTGTAGGTACTATTGAAACATAATTATTTTCTAAAGCCCAAATATCAGTATCTTCTCCTTTGTCTGTTTTTGTAAAAGCACCAGTAAGCCAAAAATACTCACCGCCAAATGGATCGTTTCGTTTATCAAAAGAATCTTCCCAAAAAGCTTTACCTTGACGACAAATTTTTGTCCCTTTTAACTCATCTAATTTCCCTTTAGGAATGTTTACATTAAGACAAACTCCAGATTGCAATCCATTTTTTAAAACGCTTTTTGCAATTATAGTGGCATAATGTCCAGCAGCTTCAAAGTCAGCTTCGCTACTATGGTCTAATAAGGAAAAACCAATAGATGGAATGCCTTCAATAGCTCCTTCTACAGCAGCAGACATTGTGCCAGAGTAAAGTACATTTGTGGCTGCGTTTGAACCGTGGTTAATACCAGACACCAATAAGGTAGGTCGCTTTTTTATAATCTCATAAATTGCCAATTTAACACAGTCTACTGGTGTGCCAGAGCAGGTGTAGGCTTCTAAGCCAGGAAATTGATTAGATTTTTTTAAGCGCAGCGGATCATGAATAGTAATTGCATGTCCCATTCCACTTTGAGGTTTGTCAGGCGCAACAATTAGGATATCTCCTAAGGGCTCCATTGATTTTACAAGTTGAGCAATTCCCTTTGCAGAGATACTGTCGTCATTGGTGATTAGAATAAGCGGTTTTTCCTCCATAATTAGGTTTATGGATCAAAGTTAATAATTTTCAATGCGTAATTGGCATTGTTCAATTATTAATGTATAAAGCACGGCAAGGATTTAAAATTGCTTGCTTAATGGAGAAATTTAGTTTCGATAGTTTTAATACTTACGAAGGTAAAGTAGTAAACCGTTGTAAGGGATAAGAACACGCCCATCAGGCAATCGACCGATTCCGTAGCAATCTAAATTATCCGTTTTATGCACCCAAATGTTTACAGGCAAATCAGCAGGTACTGTTTCTGGAACTTCGCCAAAAATGCGGAACAAATAATCTTCCGTATTCATTATTTCGATATCGTTTACTTGATAAGAGATGGTATCAATATCACTACCCGCTATGGTGGTGTCTTTAATCTCTAATGTTGTTCCTACAACTTTAATTGCTTTTTTAGCGTCAGGGGTATTAAGCTGTAATGAATATTGTTCAATAATAAACTTCCCTTTAATATCGGGGGTAGAATCATCTACATCAAATTTTTGGAATGACACATTGGGTAAGTTACCTGCACCAGTTGTTGTAACACTTTTTTCGCCTAGTTTTAGAGTAGTTTTAGTACTGTCTTGTCCAAAAGAAATGGATACTAGACCTAACATGATAAAACTTAATACAATCTTCATAATTCATTTTTCTAGCGAACAAATTTACTAAGAAATTAGTCATTGTTCTTTATTCATATAATATACTCCTGTCAATTCAAATTTTATGCCAGAACTTTGATAACGAATTTACCAACCACTTCCAGCTCCTCCGCCTCCTGAACTACCACCGCCAAATGAACCGCCGCCGCCTGAGAAACCACCGCCTCCCGAGAATCCTCCACCGCCAAATGAACCGCCGCCGCTATAATATCCGCCTGATCTGGTTTTTTGTTTACGAGGAATGGTGTATGTTTTAATTTTTGTGTGTTTACAGTTTTTACATTCGTATTTCTTTTCTCCTTTGCCGGAACTTGAATAGGTTGCTGCGCGGATAGTTCGATCGTATAGTTTTATATACGTTTTATACTTGCAGTTGTCGCATTTATTGTAAGGTGTAAACCAGTTTTTATATGGTAAAATTACTATGTCTGTCCCAGATTCGTTAATCCAAACATCATAGTCGACAGAGTTTACAATCTCTTCTGTAATTTGACCTTTGTTCAAATAAACATCCTCTTCTTTCTCGCTCAACTTATGTAATAAATCTCCTGTTTTAATTCCAACACGATCCATGTTACGCCATCTATACATGTTTTTTCGAGTATAAATAACTAAAAAGATGAAAGGGAGTGGTGCTAAAAAAGAGAAGATCAATAAGCTCCAAAACTTCATTACACGATAGCGCTTATGCAAATCTTTTGTTCTGAAGGTGAAGAATAAAAAGAGGAAGTAAATAAAAGTTAATACAATACAAAAACCAGCATAACCCAGAAAGACAGGATGCGTATAGAAAGGTTTTGATTGAACGTAAGAACTTTCGCTGTTGTTGTCAGCATCAATAGTGTCAGAATCGTATAAAACTTCTTTACCATTTAGTAGATCATTAACGGCTTCTACTCCGCGAATTATCCCTGTGGCGTAATCATTCTTTTTAAAATACGGTACCATGTGCTCTTGCTGAATATTATAACTTTCAGCATCCGTCAAAACGGTTTCCATTCCGTATCCTGTAATAAACTCAACACGGTGGATGTCATTAACAACTAAAATCAATAAGCCATTATCTGTTTCATCATCACCAATACTCCAGTAGTTAAAAAGTTCTGTTCCCCACAAATGTGGGTCAGGATTACCGCCAATTGAATTGAGGCAAACCACCATAATTTCGTAATCCTTTTCAGCCTTCAGTTTATCTACAATTCCCTGAATTTTATCTTCGGCAAATTGGGCTAACATGAAATGCGGATCTGAGACATTTTTATCGTCAGAAACTTTTGTGTTAGGCACATCTTCAACATTATTATAAACACCACTTGTATTAATGGCGTCATAATTTTCGTTTATTTCTCTGGTTGATAAACCGCTATAATATCCATCAATTGAAAAAGATGAAAAGCTTGCACCAAAGAGTAAAAAAAGAAGGAGTAGTGAATTAATCCTCATTGTAATAGGGTTGTAGTTCATAGTTAGGGAATTCACCTTTGCTCATTTTAACCAGCTTATTGTATTCTTTAACGGCGTCATTGTAGGCTTTTTTCTCAAAGTTAATGCGGTTTTCAGCTCCTTCAATTTGCACTAATAAAGTTTCAACATTATCCTTGTTTCCATATGCTTTAACAAGCTTTTTAGCATCTGCTATTTTTTGATCTAATTCATCCTCAATTTTGCTTCTTTTTGTACCTCTTGTTCCTTCTAATTCTGCCGTTAGCTTATCAATTTGAGAGTTGAGAGAGTTTAAGTCACTGTGCGAACCATCAACTGCTCCAAATAAATCAGGAAGCATATTATTTCTTCTGTCAATAGCATTTTCAACAAGATCTAGTTGCGAAAGCATAT
>CAKZPK010000483.1 GCA_937139035.1 uncultured Crocinitomix sp.
AGCAGTTGATTGCTGGTGTAAGCTATAAAGCCGAGTTAGGTTTAACCGATATTATTGAGGTTGATGATGATTTGGAGGTGTTTCAATTCAATTTTAGAACGCTGGAAAGAAATATGAAGGTAGAGATTGAGCGTTTTCAATCTTATAGCCAATCAGATTACTCAAAGCAAAAATTAATCGGTAAAATTTATTTTACTGGAAGTGTAGATAGCACCAAGATTGGTGATATTATTCATGCCACACAAGATGGAGAAGATTTGAAAGTGAAGACTTTCCGTGAAAGCGACAACACATATGGTTTTGTTGTTGAAAACATTATTCGTAAAACGGAACGTTCTAAATTGAACTTGATTTGGGACGGAAGTTCTGTTAATATTGATAAATCTGGAGATAAATCCATTAAAATTCCAAGAATTGATGAATTCGTAGTGCTTGATTATGAAGTGAATCATGCACCACAGCAATATATTAAAGTCCATTTTTCAGATCCATTGAACTCTACACAGTTTTTAGAAGGATTAATTTATTTAGATGACAATGATGTCAATTTGGTTGCAGATGGTCAGGTTGTAATGGTTTACCCTACTGAACGTATTACAGGTTCTGATCGTTTGCGCATCAATAAAGGAGTGAAAAACTCCAATGGTGATCGAATGGATAGTTCAGAAGATTATCGTATTTATTTTGAAGATATTTCACCAGATTTTGAACTGATTGGAGAAGGTAATATTGTACCAAAAACGGGGGATGCGCATTTTCCATTTACAGCAATTAACCTAACAGCAGTTGATGTAACAATTACAAAGATCTATGAGGATAATATGATGCAATTCTTACAGGTTAATGACTATGATGGAACTTACCAGTTAAGACGTGTATCGCGTGAAGTACATGAAGAAAGAATAGAACTAAACCCTGATGGAGATCTAGATTTACATAATTGGAATAATTTCTCTATTGACCTTTCTAAATATGTAAATATGGATTTAGGTTCTATTTACAGAGTAGAGCTATCTGCGAAAAAAGAATACTCATTGTATGACTGTGAGGATGCTAAAAAAGGAGATGAGAATTTAACTACATTCAACTTTACATCAACCAATGAACCTTGGAATGAGAATGACTGGGGAGACAATTATTACTACTACGATTATTATGATGATTACGGATACGATTATGACTATGATTATAGTGACCGTAGCAATCCATGTACTGATTATTATTACAAAAATAAATCGATTGCAAGAAATATTCTAATTTCTGATATTGGAATAATTGCAAAAGCCGGGTCTGATAAAAACATGCATGTTGTTTTAACAGATTTGAATACCACTGAACCTATTTCTGGCGCCACGGTTAAGTTTTATGATTATCAACAACAGTTTTTAGGAGAGGTTGACACAGATGGAGAAGGTATGGCTGTTGCACATTTAGACAGAAAACCATTCTTGTTGGTTGCAGAAAAAGACGATCAAAAAGGTTACTTAAAACTCAAAGACGGAGAGAGTTTATCTCTCAGTAAGTTTGATGTTTCTGGTGAAACAGTACAGCATGGAATTAAAGGCTTTATTTATACCGAACGTGGTGTTTGGCGACCAGGCGACAGTTTATACATTTCTTTTATGATGGAGGACAAAGAGGATCTTTTACCTTCTTCGCATCCTGTTAAGTTTGAATTTATAAACCCAATGGGAATTGTGGTTGATGAGCAAATGTCTACCCGTTCTTTAAATGGATTGTATGACTTTAGAACCGCAACTAATCCAGAGGATGAAACTGGAAACTATAGTGCAAGAGTTACTGTCGGGAATCGAAAGTTTTATAAAACCATCAAAATAGAATCTGTTAAGCCTAACCGTTTAAAGATTGAATTATCATTTGACGGTGAAATATTAAATCAATCAGCGAGCAGATCTGTTAATTTAGAGTCTAAATGGTTGCACGGCGCAATTGCAGGCGATTTAAAAACAAAAGTTGATGTGCATTTGGTGGCAACACAAACGGCCTTTAAAAAGTTCAATGGATTTATATTTGATGATCCGTTAAAAGAGTTTTCTGCTGAAGACAAAACGATATTTGAAGGAAAGTTAGATGATCAAGGAAAAGTATCGTTTGATCACGGAATATCATTAACGAGTTCGGCGCCGGGTATGCTAAAAGCGTATTTCACAACTAAGGTATTTGAAAAAGGGGGTGATTTTAGTATTGATAGCACATCCGTCATTTACTCACCATATAGACAATATGCCGGTTTACGCGTTCCTGAAGGGGATTTATACGGCGGTGCATTAGTTACAGGTAAAAATCACAATATAGATTTAGTAACAGTTAATGAACAAGGTAAACTGGTAGACGGGCAAGTAAATGTGCAAGTTTATAAGTTAGAATGGAGATGGTGGTGGGATAGTTATGACAATGATTTGGCAAGTTATATTGCCAGAACAGGAACTGTTCCCGTAGAGCAAAAACGAGTGACTACAGAAGGTGGTAAAGGTCGATTTGATTTTAGAATTGATCAACCTGAATGGGGGAGATACCTCATTTTAGTTGAGGATGAAAAATCTGGACATGTTGCGGGTCAAATTGTGTTTGTTGACTGGCCTTATTATGCCAGAGCAAATCGTAAAGATTCTGAAAACGCAACCATGCTAAGTTTTTCTGCCGATAAAGAAAACTATACAACTGGAGAAACAGTTAAATTATCTATTCCAACACCTGATGAAGGGAAAGCCCTAGTGAGTTTGGAAAGCGGAACTAAAATCATTGATAAATTTTGGGTAGATACTAAAAAGGGAGAAACTGAAGTAACCTTTGAAACTACTGATGAAATGGATCCAAATGTATTTGTCCATGTCACTTTAATTCAGCCGCATCAGTCTGTAACAAATGACTTACCAATTAGAATGTATGGCGTAATTCCTATTTATGTAGAGGATCCGGCAAGTCATTTAAACCCAGTTATCCAAATGGCTGACGTATTGCGTCCAGAAACGAAAACAACCATTAAGGTTAGTGAAAAAAGCAAAAAGCCAATGACCTATACGTTGGCAATTGTGGACGAAGGTTTGTTAGATTTAACGAACTTTAAAACGCCTGATCCATGGAGCCATTTTAATGCAAGAGAAGCATTAGGTGTAAAAACATGGGATATGTATGATTATGTGATGGGGGCTTATGGAGAAGAATTAGATAAACTACTAGCAATTGGAGGTGATGGAGAAGGTGATGGGAAAAAGGCTGCAAAAGCAAACCGTTTTGAACCTATGGTTCGATTCTTAGGACCATTTGAATATGACGGATCAATAAATTCTCATACAATAGATATTCCTAATTATGTTGGTTCTGTTCGTGTAATGGTAATTGCAGGAGAGAATAGTGCTTATGGAAGTGCTGAAAAAACGGTTGCCGTAAGAAATCCTTTAATGGTATTAGGAACACTACCTCGCGTAGTTGGGCCAAGTGAATTGGTTACTTTACCAGTGAATGTTTTTGCCATGGAGAAACAAATTAAAAATGTTTCTGTCACGATTAAAACCAATAACCTATTTACAATTGATGGCAAAAAGACCAAAGCCGTAACATTCAATAAAATTGGAGACAAAATTGTCAACTTTAATTTAAAAGTAGCCGAAAAAACAGGAATTGGTAAAGTGAGTATTATTGCCACTAGTGGAGGACAAAAAGCTACCTATGATTTTGAAATAGATGTGCGCACACCAAATACAGAACAGACTAAAACAGTTGAAAAAGTGTTGAATGCAGGCGAATCATTTACAACTTCGGTTAATTACTTCGGAATTGCAGGTACGAATAAGTCGTATTTAGAAGTGTCTAATTTTCCGCCGTTGGATTTGGGGAGAAGATTAGATTATTTAATTGGATATCCGCATGGTTGTATTGAGCAAACTACATCTTCTGTATTTCCGCAACTGTATTTGGCAGATTTGGTTGAATTAGATCCTCAAAAGCAAGCAGGAATTCAGGCTAACGTTAATGCAGGAATTGAGCGCATTAAACTTTTCCAAACCGCAAATGGAGGATTCTCTTATTGGCCTGGAGATAGTTATGATAATGAATGGGGAACCAATTATGCCGGACATTTCTTGTTAGAAGCAGAAAAGAAAGGTTTCTCTGTTCCTTCAGGATTAAAAACGAAATGGTTAAAATATCAAAAACGTCAAGCACGTAACTGGAACAAAGCCAATTCTACAACTGATCGTGCACGTTATGATGATTTGACACAGGCATACCGTCTCTTTACACTAGCTTTAGCTGGTAAGGCAGAATTAGGGTTAATGAATCGTTTGCGTGAACGTACAGATTTATCTGTTCCTGCAAAATGGCGTTTGGCTGCTGCTTATAAATTGGCAGGGCAAAAAGAGGCGGCGTTGAGCTTAATAAAAGGAGTAAATCAAAACGTTCCTGAATATCAAGAGCTTTCATATACTTATGGCTCAAATAGTCGTGATGAAGCAATGATTCTGGAAACCTTGGTATTGTTGGATCAAAAAGTAGATGGCGCCGAACTCGCTAAAACAATTGCTAACCGATTGAATAATAGCAGTTGGATGAGCACGCAAACTACAGCTTATTGTCTTTTAGCGGTGAGTAAATTTGTAGGCGAAAACAAGGCAGAGGACAAAATGAAGTTCTCTTATAAAATCAACGGTGAGCCAGGATCTAGAAATTCTGACATGACAATGGTTAGTTTTGATTTGGGGAGCAAAGGCAAACAAATTGAGCTGAAAAATACTGGAAGTGGAATTCTATATGTTCGTTTAATTACCAAAGGGATTCCTTTAGGTGGTGATGAAGAAGCAATGGCTAAAAACATCAACATTAAAGTAGATTATTTTGACATGAAGAATAATCGCATTCAGGTAGATAAATTACCACAAGGGAAAGATTTTGTAGCTGAAATAACAGTCACAAATCCTGGTACAAGAGGAAAGTTAAAGGAACTTGCGCTAGTTCACATTGTACCGTCTGGTTGGGAAATTCATAATTCAAGAATGGACCAATATAACAGCAATTCATCTGATTACTTTACCTATCAAGATTTAAGAGATGATAGAGTGTTTACTTATTTCAACTTAAATGCAAATCAGAAGAAAACCTTTAGAGTGCAATTGAACTCAAGTTATTTAGGTAAGTTCTATTTACCAGGCATTTCTGTTGAAGCAATGTATGATCATTCAATCTATGCCAGAACAAAAGGTAAATGGGTAAGTGTTTCGGATGAAGCAGAATATAACTAAGCAAACAGAACAGTAAGGTCTGTTATTGAATAACGGATCTTACTGAGTAATTGAAGCTTTCACCTACTAAATGAACAGAGTAAAGACCGGAAGGAAGTTCACTAATATCTATTGAACTACTTCCGTTCGCTAGTTCTCCTTTTTTTAATAGTTCACCAGCTGTATTATAAATACTATAGGTGGCCTGATTGTCTTCTAAATCAAAATTCAATGTTGTATTTGCTGGATTCGGATAAACGTTAACCTTAGTAAATGAAGTTTCGTCAACGCTTAGCCCGCATTCTTCGCTAAAAGAAGTGTGATCGTTTCGATTTGGCCAATTATCGTTTGAATAATCTGGATCATCTACTTCAATACAATTTAAATCAGGATTGTTTAAACAAGAGAAACAATCGGAACAAATGGCAAGATTATTTCCGTTTTGAAGGTTTAGGGATGAAAGGTTGTTAAATTGAAGATAAGACTCAACTAATGAGATGTTGGAACTCAAATCTAATGTTGTAAGATTGTTTTCTTGACATGCCACAGTTTGTAATACCTCTAATGACCATACATTGAGTTCGGTAAGTTCATTTTGATCACAACTGAGGTAAATGAGGTTGTTATTATTAGATACGTCTAATGTTGCAAGCTGATTGTCTGAAATAATAAGTGTTATTAGGCTCACATTATCAGAAAAATCAACAGAAATAAGCGAATTAATTGGACAAACCATAATTTCAAGATTTGAACAGTTATTTGTATTGAGTGAACTTAAACTATTTATTGAACAATTGACTATTCTAATATCCGTATTAAAGCTAAGGTCTAACGTTGTCAATTCATTATCAGCGCAATTAAATGTCTCTAAAGCTGCAAAATCTTCAATACCTGTCAAGTCAGAAATTTCAGAACTAGGAATTATTAAGCTTGTAATAGTATCAATACTTGCTGTTAATACTTCGCCATCCAATACGTCATCAACTGCGAGATCAATTAATTTTTGTTCAAAATTGTTATCAGGAATATTGGTTGATTGCGCATATACGGTAGTTTGTAAAGCAATCAGATAGATTATTATAGTACTTAATTTCATATTGGGTTAATTTTTTAAAAACAAAAAAAACACACTTTAATTGAATATTAAAGGAATAAATAGTCAAAGTATTTAAATTTTTATACATCTCTATTTGGCTTATATTGAAAACAATCCAACCTTTCAAAGGTAT
>CAKZPK010000484.1 GCA_937139035.1 uncultured Crocinitomix sp.
CAATAGGAGCCTGTTATATTGTATCTCGATAAATAGTAACAGGCCCATCTCGATAGTTATATTTTCTCCCAAAATCCATATTTTTTTAACCATCTCTCCTCCTTTCTTTCGAAGTTATAAAATTACCCATTTATAGAACCCTAACACATGATTAACTATCATTTTCATTACTCTAATATTCTAGAACAATTCCTAAACTCTACTTTTCATCAGCCTCTAAATGATAATTTTTTGTTTGAGATTATTGACTAATTGGTGAGAATTTGTACAGAATTGTTGAAGAGTTTTGATTATTAGAAACATGAAAATTGATGAGCTCAGCATTAGCATTTTTACTATTAATATCTACAAAGTGATGCTTTATGAAGCCTTTCAGAGTTTTTTATTCATTTGAAATTTTATATGAAAGGATTTATTCTATTTTTTGCCATTTCTTTTCATCTTCGACCAAAACCTTTCCAAACCCTCCGTGATAATTTCCTACTTTAACAACAAACGGAAAATCAGTTTTAATGTTTTTAAGATGAGTTGATTTTGTCACAACATTGAAATCAATAATAGGCAAACCTTGATTTTTAATTGCTGCTAGCATTGATAATCGATCAAAACCTATTTTCAATGTCTCAGCAGAGTTAACACATGGAATACCAGATAACTCAATTAGATTCAATGCCGTAGTCTGAATTGCAGTTGGCTTGATTGCTCCAACACGCCACAATATAGCATCAGGTTCTATAACTCCACCTGAATCAGCTACGAATAGTTTTCCATTTTTTAATATCCAAGAAGTATCTTGAATTTTCTTCTGACTTACTTCAAAACCTGACAATATATCTTGCCAATAATTTTCTCCGTTAATTATTAATACTTTTTTCATTTATTCTTTATTCAATTGGCTACAAAGTAAATGTAGCCATTTATAGTAAATTATATTGACAGTGAATTTGGATTACGAACTGGTTTTCAAGAACTGAAATCAATTTAATTTACCTAGTGTGCTCTTTATAATCTTCAGACTTCTGATGAGCGATATAGTTCTTCAGCAAACTCTTGATTTGCCCTGCCGCTACAGGGTTGGCTGAGTGAACATAAAAATCTAAATCAGTCAGATCTAAGCCAGATTTGTATACCAACCATTTGACACAAGCATATCCATCCTTCGCAACATTCCCATCTGAATCCAGTCCAAGGTCATTATCAAAACTAATGTACTTAGGCAAACCTTTAGATTTGATGTACGTCACAAACGCATCATAAGTTCTTACAATATCAAATTCTTCCTCACGAGATTTATCGTAAACCATGTCAATTGTCCGTATGTCGTCGAGGAATAGTTTTTTCATCATATAATGGTACACCTTAGCTGAGTAAATATAAGCATCTAAATATCGGGGATCAGTAGATGTTTCAAATATCATGTATCATCAACAATGATCGAATAAACACTCATTATAGCAAAGTAACACAAAAATAAAATTTAGTTTTTACTACTAAATTGGAATAATTGTATCCGCTTTACTAAGCGTATAATTTATTTCCGGATAAATAAAATCCAGACTTCTATTTTCTTCTCCCCTTAATCTATAATAGGTTGTTTTTTGCTCGTCATTTGCTAATTCTAACAAATTACCATTGTTAAAATAAGGTAGATTATTTTTAAAATTAATGAATGTTTTAGACTCACGGTAAGTTATACCAAGCCATTTATTTTCAGACTTTGAAGGTTTTTGTTTTGGAACTTGCTCTAAAACAATTTTATGAAAAAACTTTGAATTAGTTGACAATGAAAATAAGACAAAGGAATTGTGAGTTAACGAAATTTCAAATTCTTCATTCGTTACCTTGTCTTTAATTTTTAGTTTTCTTATACTTTGTTCTGTTAATTCGTTGGGGGTTTCATAGCATGAAAAAAGACCAATAAAGGAGTTAGGAGCTAGGTCCAAACATTGATCCGAATGGTATTTCATTTTGGTATAACTCGAATCATAAATTTCTATTAGTGCATTGTTGAAATTAACAAGAAGTGAATTCTCTAGTTTATCAATTATACGATCTGTAATTGCGTTATGTAATAAAGAAAAACCATGAGCAGGAATATTATACTGAGTTGTTGTTCTAACTATAGGAACGCCCTCTTCATCAACTTTAACTAAATGATTTCCTAGTCTACCTTTTCCAACATTTTCAAAATTAATCTGAGTAGAAAGTTCACCAAAAAGGTTTTGTTCAAACGGTAGCGTTATTTTAATAAATTCACTTTTATTCATTTGTAAAGACTTAATATATTGGCTTTTTGTAATCTCCAGAGTTCATACTGAAATGAACTTTCCCGTAATCAATATTTTGTACCGTTTTATTTTCTTTGTAATAAGAATCTCTTAAGTCATCCATATTCTCATTATTCATCTGTTCTAGCCTGATTAAACTACCATTTTCTTTTATAAAAGTTTTATCATCTTCATAAACAGCTTCTAGATTGGAACACCGAATAACATATCCCATTCTAATAGGAATTTTATCAATATTTAGCACCGAAGGTCTTATTTCATGCGTATAAAGCCTATTTGTAGAGAGTGGAATTGAAAAAACCGAATTGGGATATAAGGTTACACTAAATTCCTTCACTAAAGATTCGTCAGAGACGGTTTTTTTCAATTTAAAAAGAAGTCTGGTTAGCCCACTAGATTTTTTATAAACCCAATCGAATCTATCTGTTTTTGAAGGCGATAATTTCTCGAAATTCTTTTTATCATAGAAGGTGCAAAAAGTAAGCAACCCTTCTTTTGCCATGTCCTTTGTTTTATCTGAGTGCGCGCTAATTTTTGCTTTGACCTCTTTTGAATTCAAGTCATTTTTTTTGTTCAAATATATTTGTGCCAAGACATGATTTAATTCTGTTTCTTTCTCAAAATCAAATTTAACGGCTTCATTCAAAGAGTCTATAATTTCATTATCGGTTGCTCTAAAGTTATCTGTTGGGCCAGTTAAATTACTCGAACATCTTAACAGATGAAAATGCAGTGATTCCTTTTCACCTTTTGTACGCTTACTAACTTTACTTAAATAAATTCCTTTTCTCAAAGCCATTGATTCCTTGTTGGACTCTGTTAAACCTTGAAATTCATGTTCTGATTCTATTTGGGTGAAAAAACCGTCTTTATTAAAAAATTGTCGATAAAAAACTCCTGCATCATGAATGTTTATCGGAACCTGTCCAAGCCCTATAACCACAAAATTTTTGGCTGCTAAATTTTCATAATTTGAAGATAATTCTCTGACTATAAAAATTGTTCTTGTTTCATTTTTTAAATGTCCAAGATCTCCAATCGCGTATAGTTTTATTTCACATTGGATGTTTTGAATCTCTGAAACACTAATGACAACAGTACCGCAAAAATTATCCACTAAATATCGTAAATCTTCAGTCTCATCTTTTTCATTAGATAAATCAATTAAATGATTTTTGTTTTTCGATATGCTATTTTCAAAATCAAGTTTATTCATTCTATTTCGAGGATATTTGTTTTTTTATGT
>CAKZPK010000485.1 GCA_937139035.1 uncultured Crocinitomix sp.
GATGATGAAGTTTCTGGGAATAATAATTCATATGACTTTGGAGCTAGACTTTATAGCCCTAGATTAGGGAGATGGTTTAGTAGGGACGATTTCGAAGGTAAATACCCATATATGTCACCTTATGCATATGCTTTGGATAATCCTATTGTATTTATTGACTTAAACGGGCAAATTCCATTCCCACTTATGGAAAAATGGGTTAATTCAACAGGGAAGGCAGTTGTCAGGAGAATTGATAGTGGTTTTGGAATGAGGACTAGAGGCAGCACGACTAGGATGCACAATGGAGTAGATATGAATATGGGGGGGGGAGATGATGATTATGGTGCCCCTGTGCAAGCCACGCATGATGGGAAAATTATAAAAATGACTAAATATACTGATGATAAAGATGGTGGAGGCACAAGGGTTTATATAGAGTCCGCTGACGGATCAATTCAAACAAGATATATGCATCTGAGCCAATTTGCTGATGGTTTAGAAGTTGGCGATTATGTTAGTGAGGGAGATGTGATTGGTTACGTAGGAGGTTCAGGTTTCGGTAAGTCAGATGGCCAAGCAACTCATTTGCATTATGAAATGAGAGAAAATATTGACGGAAAATGGGAACATGTAAATCCACAAAATGCTGATGGAACAATGAAAGATCCACAGAAAATGTTAAGTTATACAGAAGTAACCTTTAATACTGATGCTAACCCAAATACGGAACCAGTTGTCTTGAAAGTTACTGAATCCGAAGCAGATAAAATTTCAAAACTAGTTAGTCTTTATGGGTGTGGTGCAAGTACTTTATTTAGTTATAGGGTCGTAGAACCTGAGCCTATACCGTTAAGAGTAACGTCTCCTTCTGGGCCTAGGTTATCTCATTTAATTGAAGAACGTGAAGTAAGGGAACGTGAGGTTTGGGAAAGCAGAGATACTACCCCAATTGAAAAATTACCACAAAAATCTGTGGAAAAGATCGAAACTAACTCAACAACGTTAACAATTCCAACAGGTGGTTAAAATGAAGAATTATTTAGTTACAACTTTAGGTTTATTATTTTTTTCTTGTCTCAACAATTCAACCTCGACTATTGGTGATAGTTCAAGTTTTAATGGAGGGAATCAAAGCGACCAAATTAATTTTTCAAACTGCAATAAAGAGTATACTAGTAAAGAGCTTGACTCTATATATCTAAGGACAATAGACCT
Source organism: uncultured Crocinitomix sp. (assembly GCA_937139035.1). Taxonomy (GTDB): domain Bacteria; phylum Bacteroidota; class Bacteroidia; order Flavobacteriales_D; family Crocinitomicaceae; genus Crocinitomix. The sequence continues at coordinate 1,198 of CAKZPK010000485.1, forward strand.
TATGTATAACGATATTGATCGAGAATTGTTTTTTAGAGAGATTGAGGATAATAAGAGGTTATTAATTTGTAATGATCATGAAGGTTCTTTGCTCTTATTTGGAAGAGATTACTATTTAGGGGAAGTAGGTAATCTATCTCTGGATTCTAGTAAAATTTTATTCTTCAGAATAATAAATTCTGAAGAATTTGGTGCGGAAGCAAGATTTTATCTAGCTGAAATTCATTTAAATGAAAAGAAATACGATAAAGTTTCTGAAAATTTCGAAGAGCTTGTAAAGAGTGATTATTTACCTGGTATTATTGAGTATGCCTATTTAAAAATAACTGGTCACGGGTATTATTTTAATCGTGAAATTTCTCATAAAAAAATGCTCGATTCGGAAAGAGGTGTAAATCTACTAACATACGCTGCAAATATAGGTGATGTTGAAGCGCAAATAGAGTTGGGCCGTATGTATTTTTATGGAGAGCATGGTATTGAGGTAAATGTGGATAGTTCGAGAAAGTATTTGAAAATGGCAATTGAAAATGATGATATTTGGGGAATTTCAGGGGCCTCAGATAATGTCAACGAAGTCTTAGATAAAATAGATTAAAAGGGGGAGTTAAGGCATTCGTCAAGCCCCACTGATGAATGATTCATAGTTTCGACTTTGAATAGTCAAACCTATAAAACACTCGCTACGCTCATTTCAATGAGTGAGTAAGATAAATCTCAGCGTAAACCTCTGCTCTATTTTTTGTATATTGGAAATTAATGATAAACCCAAAACAATATCAACTATCCAACCATTTAGGAAACGTACTTGAGGTGGTCTCTAATCGCAAATTACAAGTAGAGACGACAGAAGGATCGGGTGTTTTAGATTATTATGTTGCTGATGTGGTTAACCAATCTGATTATTTTCCATTTGGGATGTTGATGCCGAATACTGATCCGTTAGAAAGTGAAGTATATAGATATCTATTTAACGGAAAAGAAGTTGACCCAGAAATTTATGTAAAAAAAATATTTACGATTATGGATTTAGAATCTATAACCCTAGAATTGCCAAGTTTTTGAGTGAAGATCCATTAAGGGCATCTTATCCATATTACACCCCTTATCAATTTGCGGGTAATACCCCGATTATGGCGATTGATTTAGATGGTCTAGAAGAATTTATTATGATTGATCAAGGAAATGGAACTTACAAAGCCATTTGGGACATAAAGGCTAGAGATAGAGGCCAGGCTAATACAATTCAATATGTTGATGCAGCTGGAAACATAATGCAGGTTGCTGATCAAAACGGTAACATGGTTAATTTTAGAACTCTTAATGGGACTGAAACTGCGAACCCATTTATTGATCAACGAAGACGTATTGCCAATAAAGAAGGGTTAACTTCGAAGGATTTTAAGCATTATACTAATGGTACAACAGGGAGACCCGGTTCGAATCAAGCTCATACTAACACAACTACTAATCCAGGAACAAGAAGTGAAGGAGAGGCAAACCTTCCAGCGAATACGCTATCACCGCCTGCGCCTCCTGTAGTTAACAATAATCCGAATGCAGGCGGTAATGTCAACAACAACAACAACAACAACAACAACAACAACAACAACAACAACAACAACAACCTCCCTGGCCCCATGAGGTTAAATATTCGTTTTGGAACTTGGGGATCTGGTATACAAAACGCAGGACAACTTGCAACACAAGCGCAACCTATGATCAATTATTTGCTAGCAAATCCTACTGCTAGGATCGTAGTTAGAACAAATGCTCGCTTTGTAGGTAATACTCAAGGATGGACCATGACCCAAGATGGTACTACCAATACACCAACTTTGAATCAATTAGTAAGAGATAGAAATGCATCAATTCGTGCAGCTTTAATTGCTCAAGGAGTAAACGCCAATCAAATTATTACAGGAAGAGGAAGTCCCAATGTGGGAGCTAGTACGGATGCACTAATATGACCTTGATCGTTAAAAAATATAATTAAGAATGAAAAACTTTACAGTAATTATTATATTAACATTATTTACCAATTGTAATCAACAACAAGAAGTCGAAGAAACGATAATTGAAGTTTCTTCTTCGGATGGAGATATTCTAAAGGCAAATGATAACCCTAAAGACTATTTTTCGGAAGATGGTAATGTGAGTATTACTTTTTATGATAATGGTAATTTAAAAGATATAGTTGTAGTAAGTGATAAATACAACCTGCCATATGATACTGCTGCCCTTGCTGCCGGGCAAAGCACTGGGGGAGTTATGTATATTGACCAAAGAATTTCGTACAATGAAGATCAGACGTTAAATTTAGTATCCATAAATGCTGACACAAATTCAACATTTTGGTATTCAGCTCATGATGGAATTTCAATATGCTATGACTGTGATTCAATTAGTTACTGGAACTAAGGCTTTCGCAAAACCCCACTGATGAATAAATTCATTAAAAAACAAGCATAAAATGAACGCCCAGGTTTGACAGCTTGGGCGTACTTGTTTTATAAAATTGCTTCCCCCTACTCTTTTGCTTTCCTCATCAGCAGCTTGCATTATTTTTTCTTACTTGCTCTGAGCCTGTTGAAGTACCCACTCACTCAAATGTCAATTTTAAGGATGAAAATTTAAAACCTCCTGCCAAAAAAAAAAAACGCTGCTTAGTTTTATGCTCGCTTACTTCAGCGTGAGAAAATGGAAGGAAATAGACAACAATTTAAAAAAGCAAACGTACTTGAAATAATTGAGGCAAATTTCGCAAGTAATGAAAAGCATTTTTATGTGGTGCCCAACGATTATTGATGAAAAAAGAAAACATATGAAATTTATATTTTCAGGAATTATAATATCCATACTATTACTCAATATAGGGTGTGAAAAAGATGATTGTTCTAAAAAAAGATTGAATGAAGATAAATTCCTCTCATATTGGTTTTTTGATTCAGGGAGTTATTGGGTTTACAAAGTGGATGGTGCGGAGATATATGATACCGTGACTATTGAATATGGTGAAATTCATGAAGATACAGAACTCTCGCCCCAGGAGATCTACCACACAAAAGGTCGCTATTACAAAACTTATTTATTACATTCAAATAATGATATATATGGCTATTATTACGGAGCCTATACAGAGTATAAATTAGGCGGTTATCGACCAGAACATGATGACTGGTTGATGACTCAAAATTTTAAAGGTTTAACAGGAGGCACATCTGGAAAACCTTTCGTTAATTCTAATTTTTCAACCTTCAATTACCCATACACGGTTGGGGAAAATATATTTCAGACATCTCACATTGATGATGTTATAACTCTCACCGTTCCTGCTGGAACTTTTGAAAACACTGTTCACGTAAAGCCTCACATTTATTGGTATTATAGTGGAGCGGACACCTATTACACGGACTTGTATTTATCACCTGGCATAGGCACAACAAAAATAATAATGAGCAGGTATACTGACACCATTACATGGTCGCTAATAGATTTTTATGCTCCCAAATATTGCAGCACAAAATATAAGTAAGGCTCTTTTTTATAGTTGGTCCATATGGAATCTATTTTCCATACAATAAAGAACTATTGATAGTTTCATGAAAGCAATCTCATTCAAATATTCTTTTAGATAATAGTTCTTTTTCACGCTGCAAAGTATAAGTTAATAGATAAATAATATTACTTACGTGTTTTAGGTATAAGACCAAATAAAAAATGACCTCCGATATTAACCATAAGAAAACTTTGAGTGCTGGAAATTAATGAATTATAAAAGTGTTGAAAGATGTAAAAAATCCACTGCAAAAAAAAATAAATCCCATCCTAACCTGACTGAATTTAACTTACCTATTAAGTATTAGCACTGACCGAAAACAATCAAAATTGATTTACATTTGACATTTGGTAATACTGGCTTTCAGCCATTAACAAAACAATAAATCTAATAACATGAAAATATCAATTGCAATCATTTTAGCCACAGGCTTATTATTCACCGCTTGTGAATCAGAAGAAATAACGCCAGAAGAATATGAGATCATTTACATAGACGGAGTTCCAGTTGACGGTGATGGATTTGGAGACGGAGATGGAGGAGGTGGCAGTGGCACAGTTTCATGTATTCTTAATGGAGAAGAATGGAATGCTACATCTTGCACAGGCACTTATTTAATTGATAATGAGATTGAAAGGAACGAGTTAAGCGTGACAGGAACTCTCGGTGATTTCATGATGAGTCTAGGTATGAAGGGGATTTATGTTTACGGTGCGACGGGTATTGACTTAGGAACCTATGAGGGTAATAGCGATTCTGATAAGGGATTTGTAATTCTTAGTGAATCCGGTCCAATCGTTGGATCAGCGCCAGGAATAGATATTGGACATGCCTTAATTACATTGACAGAATTTGATTATTCAACAAAGCTGTGCAGTGGTACGTTTGAGTTTTCTGCAGTTACGACAGAAGCACCAGATGAAATTGGATTTGCAGCTACGGATGGCGTCTTCGAGGACGTACTATTTTCTGTTGTAATTATATAAACGAGGTTTGAACAAGGTCTTCCTCAAGCCCCACTGAAGAATAAAAAAACAAACGCCAATCCGATCTCTACGTTCGGGTTGGTATAAATTAAAAAAGAAATGAAACATATAGTATTAGTAATTTTAACCTTTTCAGTCATCATATCGTTAGGTCAATGTGAAGACTTTGCTTTTGGAGCAACAGTTTTAAATCCGTGGTGTCATGACTCTGATGAGGGGGCTATAACATTAGAAGCTGAAGCTGGAACACCGCCTTATATATATGAGATTCGAAATGATTCAGATGAATTATTAAATGAAATGGGATCTAATGAGGCTACAAGTTTGATAGCGGGAGAATATTCAGTTTATATAGTTGACGACTTGGGATGTGAATTGTATGATACGATTCCTGTTTCTGCTCCTCCAGCATTATATTTTATGGAATTTGACGGGAGTAATGGCTCGCCAGGAGGCTTTTGTTCTATGTGGATGACAGGCTTTGGAGGCACAGGTAGTTTACATTATTTATGGACTCTTCTCGAGGATCCTGATTTTTCCTCAATGAGTTCGTCAATTGCTGTTTCCGAAGCTGGATGCTATATAGGGACAATAACGGACGATTACGGCTGTTCAATTTCCGATACTGTTTGTGTTGGATGGCTTGGATTGAATGATTATAATAAAAGAGAAATTGAAGTTTCCTATTCACCAATGGACAATATTCTAAGTATTGATGCTGAAGACATTTTAAAAATTAAGTTATATACAATAGACGGTAGACTATTGTTGGATAGGGATTTAGAATTAGGAGAAAATAAAATTTATCATGAAAATATTGAGACGTTGATGCTTTATGAGGTAATTACTGAAAGTCAAACAGTTTATTCGGGAAAAATTTTACAAATAAGATTGTAATCAAAGGCATTCACAAAACCCCACTGATTATTAAAATACTAAACGCCAATCCGGACTTCGACAAGCACTGTCACCGGTTGGCTTTTTTTTCCTTCCCTCCTCTTCTGCCTTACTCATCTAAATTTTACTTTATTTTTCTTGCACTACTCCTGACCAACTTTACTCACGCCTGCTAACGGGTCTAAAACAATAGTAGTAAAAAACTATGCCACAAAAAAAAGACACTAACTAAAGTGTCTTTTTTCTAATAATTTTTCAAACTTTTATGAAAGGTTAACTACTCCCTCTCGGGTACAAATCTACAGCTATTATTCATTTTAAATGAAAACTAAACCTTAATATACCATGATCTTTGAGTTAAGTATGTTTACTACTTATTATCAAGTAAAAATCAAGTAAAATGGTCTTTCAGCACACCTAATGCGTCTATTTAAGCCTGAACAGGTGTTAGCCGTTTAAACAACAATAAATTAACACCTACCCCTAATAAACAAATGCTGACATGCACTTATTCTTAAGATGTGAAAACTTCAATTTTCAACAAAGCCAGGTAGCATTGTAATTTTGTCAATATCTCAACTCAACTGCTTCCGTAATGCTTTTAAAAACTCAATTGTTGTATTGGGTTTTTCAACGCCCAACGCTTTTAGTTCGCATGATATTTCAAAGACAGTTTTGAGTTCTTTCGAAATCTTTTTGTATGCGTAGAAGATGTTATGTTTTGGGTCATAAATATGCGCAGCCTCTGAATTGACACCGTTTAATTCGAATATTTTAATGTTTTTACCTTGTAATAAATCTTCTATTGATTTTACTTTTAAGTCAAACCTTCCATAATAGAAGTCTGGAATATTTTTAGCTATCTCATCAAATACTGCCGTTAGTTCCGGAGAAATTAATTCGCAGGCATCAATAAAGGTTGTTCCACGACAATGGTTTCCTATTTCTTCTAGAACTATAATTTCACCTGCAGGAATAGCTTGATTCCATTTGGCTGAAAATTTCTTAGCTAAAAAATCGAGTTTATTATAGGCTCTAATTTCTTCCTTGGCCAACTCTTCTAAGGTAGAACTTCCATTACCTGTTACGTGTAAAAACGTTTTTTTAACAACAGACGTAATTTGCGACTCTCCGTTTGGAAATCTGTGGTATAATACGCCAAGTTCTATTGGATAGTCACAATATTCTTGCAAAATAAAGGAACAATCAACGTTGTTTATGAATTGGTCAAAATCACCTTCAGTTCGGAAAAGGTTCACCTCTTTTCCTCGTTCTCCAATGTCTGGTTTGTAAATAAAAGGGAAAGTCAGGGTATCTTTATAAAAACAATTATCCTTAGGCTTTTCAGAATAGAAATAACTTTTCACCAAATACTTTTCTGGTATGGATTTTATTATTTCATATTTTGAATACTGCATAAATCCTCCAAACTTCATTTTAGGATTTATGCGTGTAAAGTAAATCAAATCTACCGATCGGATGCTATAAATTATCCATACCGGTAAAAAAGGTAAATAAAAAAGATACGGAGGCCAAAACTCGTATAAAATAATGCGTTTGACCTTTTGCCTGAACCTCATTATTACTTCAAGTTTAAGAACACGCCCAATGATAATGAAGGTGCCGCAATAATGTTTCTACTTCCTGCTGCAAAACCAGCTTCTGCCATAAGTCCCACATTGCCTTTTAATTCATACAAAACCTGTGGACTAAACGAAAAGTACTCTACATTGTCAGAATAAATCCCTGGTATAGGGCTGTCTTTTCTAACTTCATTAAAGAGTGAGTTTTTACCATAAATTTTAAAAATTCCGGTAAATTTATTCTTTTGAAACCCTATCTCTCCTCCATAATGAATTTCATCTGAAAAGCCTGCATTTCTATTATTATAACCTGCAAAAACAGTTGCGAAAATATTTCTTTTAAATCCTTTACTCGCATGGATTTGAAGCATTTGATTATACTCACCGTCTCCTAAATGAAGTGTCCCTGTAGATCCTGCATTGTAGTTACCTGTTGCTAAACCAAACGTTAATTGCGCCGATATATTAACGCCCTTACTCCATAATTTATACTTTATTCCTAAATCAATATCTCCAAAGCCAATCGCATTGTCTTCTGTAAAAATATTACCTAATGAATCTGTTCCTGCATCTCTGGTTAACGCAGTTAAAAATGGAGAATACAAAATTCCCGTCAACTTATCTGTAAAACCGTATTCGCCATATAGATTAGTGGTGAATGCTCCTAAAAAAGGAGATTGAACAATCGTTCCTGAACTATTAAAATAGTTAGTCCCAGCAATCATCCGTTGAGATAAAAGAAAGAAGCCTTCACCTTTAGGTTGTGTCCATCCTCCGCCTGCAAATGCTGCTACTTGACTTAAAATTGCGATAATTAATAACCCTTTTTTCATAAATTACTTTTTTGATATGATTTTGATTTTTTATTTTCTATATATGTGATTAAAATGGGGAGTATTATGAGGTCTGATAATAAAGCGAAAAGTAGCCCCAACGTGATTAAAAAGCCTGCAAAAAATGTACTGTTAAACTCACTCAATGTAAATGCTAAAAAGCCCGAACTCAAAATGAAAGTTGTTAAAATCAACTTCTCTCCAACGTTTTTATAAGTATTCATTAATGCCCCTTGCACATTTCTTTTTAAAGCATGCTTATAGTGAATTAAAAAATGAATGGTATCATCCACAGCAATTCCAAAAATCACTGTAAAAATTAATGCTGTCGAGATTTTAAGATCAATCCCAAGCCAACCTATTAACCCTGCAATTAATAATAAAGGCACAAAATTGGGAATAAGTGAGAATAGCGCCAACTTGATTGACTTGAACAATATTGCGATAATTAAAGTGACCAATAATAAACTAAAGGATAAGCCCTTTAACAAATGAAGGCTCACATTTTCGTTTGTTTTGTCCATCAAATGCGCAGCACCTGTTATTTCAAAATTAAAAGTCGAGTTATAAGACTCCAGAAAAGATAATAAATCTTCATTTTTCATTTTCATGCTTGCCGATCCAATGTCGTCCATTTTCCCCGTAAAACGAGCAGAAGTTATTGTTGAGTCTACTATAAAACCAGATTTATCTATGATTCGAAGTTTATCTATACATTTCGTTAAATCAGCTAATTCGTCTTCGCTCTCAGGAACTCGATAAAACTTACTATTACCAGAATGAAGAAAGTAGTTGGTTTCTTTAAAAATAGAGTTAACAGACAGCAACATCCCAACACCATAAGAGTTTACCAAATAGTCCTCTATTTCTTCCAACTCATTCATTGCTGTTATGTCTAACAAGTTTTTAGTCGGATCTTTAATTGTTACAGCTAATTCAAAAGGTCTAATTCCTCCAAACTTTTGCTCAAAAAACAGCAATTCCTTTTTCAAAGAACTGTTGTCATTTAAATCATCTAGAAAATATGAATTAGATTTTATGAAGGTTATACCAATTACTGCAATAATCAGTAAGGACACTAATGAACCCGTTATTATTCTTTTTTTGTTTAGAAATAGTTCCAAACTTCTTCCTAAAAATTCTTGCCAATTGCGTCCTTTCTTTTGCTTTAAAGCAAATCGCTTTGTCACAATAAGCAAAGCTGGTAGTAAAACAATTGTGGTTCCCCAAGTTATTAATATTCCAATTCCACTATAAATTCCAAAATTTTGCAATGGAACTATGGGCAAAAAATACAATGCGAAAAATCCAATTGCAGTTGTAACTGAACTCACCAACGTTGCTATTCCTGTGGTTTTTAATGTAGAAACAATGGCTTTGTTTTTATCATTCTCTTTTTGAAACTCATCTCTATAAGTTGCCAATAAATGAATGGTGTTAGACACACCAATTACAAAAAGTAAGGTTGGCAGCATGGTCATCAAAAAGTCTAGTTCACCCAATTGCCATTTTATTAATGTTAAGGTGAACACCACCGCTAATATTAAAATGAATAGGGAAGACAATATGGCAAACAAACTGCGGAAAGTAATTGCAATAAATAGAACCAATAAAATGAGAGTTATAAGGGCGAATAAAACAACTTCCTTCTCCAACACATCTATATAATACATTTGTGTATTCACCTGACCTGCAAAATGGACTGAGGCAATTTGACTGCTTTCATTATTCTGATAAGAAGTTTCTTTCTTTACACTTGCCAACAATGCTCCCTTTTCTTTTTTTGAAAGTGTATCTGCAATCACCAAATACAATATGATTGCCGTTTCATCTTTTGAGAACAAATTGGAATAAATATTATTCGACCTAGATTCTAGTTGACTTGATTTTAGCAATTCACTTTGAGAAGAAAAATCGAGCAAAGGTTCACTTCTAACTCCTAGATAAGGAATCTTAATTTTTCTGCGGATATTGGTGGGAGAGAAAAGGCGATCAACTTTATCAATTTCTTCTACCCTTTTACTGATTACGTCTACCTCCTCTAAAAATGACTGATCAAAAATTCCATCTTTTGATTCAATTCCAATCATCAAGAAATTATTGTCACTACCAAATTGATTTTTGTAATTTTTATAGAATTGAAATTGCAGATCTTCCTTACCAAAAAAGTTTTCTAATTTGTACCCAAACTGCAACCCAGAGATATTCTGAATGCAGAGAATAGACAGAAGAATCATTCCGCCAATTACAATATAAGCCTTGAGTTTATCCACTACTTTATTTAGCAATTGTAGCGTATGTCGTATACACCAACAGATACTTACATATTTTTGAATAAAAAAACCTGGTGGTTAGATTTAAGTTTCCAAGGTTGTAAGATTAATCTCTATCAAGCGACTTCCCTCCTATGAGAAATGTTTTACTTACAATGCTTGGTTTAGCAAGCGCAATTTTATTCGTAAGCTCAATTGACTACAACGAGCAGAAAGGATATGTAGCACAAGGTTATGATGTTGTTGCTTACTTTGACAGCACTGCAATTGAAGGACAGGACAAATTTACTCACGTGCATGAAAATGCTAAATATAAATTTTCAAATAAAGAGAATCTTGAAACTTTTAAAGCCAATCCTACTAAATACGTTCCTCAATATGGCGGATGGTGTGCATATGCAATGGCCATTAATGGAGATAAGGTTTCCATTAACCCAGAAACTTTCGAAATTAGGAATGGGAAATTATATCTTTTTTACAATAAAGCTTTTACCAATACGCTAAAAAGTTGGTTAGAGGAGAATCCTGAAGAACTGGTTAAAAAAGCAAACAAAAACTGGAAAAAAAGCCCACAATAATTCCGAAAGAACTGCAGAGAACATCTTCCTTAAATAGCACTTTACTTGTAAACTAGAATTGGGGTGAAAAGCGGAATCTAACACCATAATTAGCACCTACTCCGCCGGTGTGCGTCATTCGCTTTACAAAATCAACTCGAATTACTTTAAAAAGGTTATCCACCCCCACTCCTACTTCAACGTAAGGAATTTTGCTTTGACCTATAAATTCAGGAATGTCAATGTTTTCATTTTGAATTCTACCCCAAGCCATTTTACCTGTTACGGCTAATCTCATGTTCATGCGTTTTAAAAGAGGAACTCGATTAAGAATTAGACCTTGAAAATTATGCTCATAAAAAACATCAAGCCACTCAGTGCTTGCAAACTCATAATAGTTCATTAGATTGAAATTAAACTCTTGCAAGTAAAGCGTTTCGTTTCCTTGATGAATGTGCGTAAAAGGGAAATCTACTTCTCCCAAAATCATTCCTGCATGTATGGCGTAACTCGTTTTCCCGAGCGCTCCTAAATGCACCTGATGTTTCCAAATAAAATCAAACTGATGAAATTCATAGTCGCTATTCAGCACTCCTTTAATGCCTAAAGTATATCCAAAAGAAACAATTGGTAAGGTTGACCCTAATGAAAACCTGTTAAAAGTTGGACCAATAAATCGCTCATTTTTAGAAAACGTTATTTGGTTTTTAACTTGAAAAGACCTCAACCCTGTATCCATAGGAGTCATACTAACTGGATTCGTTTCCATTTTAGATAGTTGACCCAATAAATCATAATTTTTCCAAGACACAGAATGAAAAGTTCTAAACCAAGGTTTCCACTCTTTTTCAAGATTTAACCATCCTTTTTTCACTAAGGTCAGTTTATCTTGTGGTTTATATGAAACGATAGATGTAAAGGCATTACCAACATCTCCAATGTGCTCAATAAGGCCTAATTGTTCTATTTTTTTTCGATAACCAAAGTCCCACATTTCGTATCGTTTGTGCTTTGATTTCCACTTATATCTTCCCTCATACTTCCAATCCTGGTCTCCAGTACCATACCCTAAAAATCCAGAAAACTCAGCGTTTTCACTCCACAAACTTGACGTACGGAGAGATACTATAAAACGATTTTTTTCATATGCATTTCTATTGTAAAAAGTATAAATATTTCCAACCTCAACCTTACCCAAATTCCAATACCCCGTAAAGGACATTTGTGTGAGTTTTTTATAGAATTGGAAAGAAGAATTATTTTGTAAAGAATCTGTCATTTCAGCTACACTACTCTCTTTTTTATTTAACTCTTCATGTCTTTTCTCTGTCCAAAAATCGGCAGACATTTCGTTAGCACTATCAACAACAATAAGTTTATCATCATAAAAACTTGATTCTCTAGGTGCATTTTGAATCAGATTTCTTTGGATCAATTCATTTGTCATCACCCCCAAAGTAGGCTCCTTCTTTTTTCTCACCTGTGGCAATTCAAACTTTATCTTGATCTTTTCCTTCTGCATCAAAAATAAGCTATCTACTTTCCCAAACTCCTGACTAATGGACAATCCAGACACATAATTAATATTAACATCAGCAGCTATTTCAGCACTTATTTTTATTAATGCATATGTTTTTTGATCAATCCACATTTCCCCTACAAAAAGTCGTTCACCTTTAAGCTTGGGTATAAAATTCAAGTGATAAGCAACTCCACTGCCCAATGTATCATCCTCCAAAAGCTCATATTTATAAAATAAATCGCAATTATCAGAAATTGGACTTTGAAACGCTTTGCCAAATAGAACACAGTTATTCTTATAAAAATTCAAATTCTGGTCATTCGCTCCCAAAAGTTCTTTTACATCCAATTTAAGTGTACCACTTTCCAACTGTCCTTCTATAATTTCCTTTTCTCTTCTGTTTGATTTTCTAAAAAAATAACTTCCTACCTTTTCACTAAAATAAACAGGGAGTTTTTGCGTGCCGTCAGTTGTGTCAACATAGTCAGAAATGAAATTCATTTTCTTCAATGCTTTTTTGTCAAGCAAATCTGGCGAAAACTCAGCAATTTCTATGATATTTTTTTGATAACGATCACACTCATAAAAAGGCAAATTCTCCAAATTATTTTGCTTTTCCCGCTTGTTGACATTCCTTAATAATTTAGAAATTCTGCTTTCTCCAGGAGTTACTAATACTGTATTCAAATTATGTGTTTTAGTGGCAAGATAAATTTCTGCCATATCATGCACACCACTATTTACTGCAATCTTTTTTTCACAATATCCAATCAGTCTAATTAGCAAAGTATCCTGTTTACGGGGGCTAGAGATAGAAAAACAACCAGAAGTATCGGTATACATTCCAAACCCAGAAGAAACTAATCTTACTTGCGTAAAGGGAAGTTTTTCATGTGTTACTGAATCTTTTAAGCAGCCGTTAATTATTATTTGACTATTAACAGATATGCCAACAGTCATCAGGATTATAATCAAAACAAAATTGAATTTTGTCACAGGGAATTTAGCTTTTTTTAAGAATAACCTAGTCGCCTTTGTCGTTACGGCGCAAAGTTCCTTACAGCTTTAATCATTTATTTTATGACAACGAGGACTATTGGTTACTGTTTGACTAGATTGCCCCTAATAAATGTATAGATTTTGTTTCGTTTTATTTAGTCATCAGAGTGGACAAATATTGAACCTGCCTAATCAATAGACAGGCTCATCATACGTTTTAGATAATGATATTTAGTTGTTTTGCGATAGGTTATTCTACCAATAATTTTGTACTGAATAGTTCTTCAGAGTCAGAATTAAATAGTGATAATATATAAACCCCAACTCCTAATTGTTCTTTTTTGATTTCAAGGCTCGTACCTGTGACATTTTCATTTCTGTAGACCACTTGTCCAAGAATATTGTGGATAAGAATAGTATGATTTTCCTTTAATTCTTCCGCAAAATGGATTATTGTATACTCGCTAAAAGGATTAGGGTAGATGAGAATCTCTTGTTCTATTTTTTCGTCGGTAACTTCGAGGCTGTCTTTAAACAAAGTACTACGAGTGGTATTTGTTACCACAGCAGGATTGGCGTCAAAATAAATTAGCGCCGTATTATTGATTTCGGTCCCTATTGGCAAATCGTCTATTAAGGAAATTTTAAATTTGACATACCCATGACTTTCAATTTCATTGGTTGTGCTATCTGGTAATAAAATATTTTCAAAAAGAAATGTAACCAGTCCTTCAACTCCTATGTCGATAGTAACAAGATCTGAAGCTCCAAGAAATTGAAGGGTAGACCAGTTCAAATTTGGATCCAGTTGATCTTCAATTTTCACGTTGAAAGCAGTATCCGTGCCTGTGTTTTGAAAGCGAATCAAAAATTCAAGATCTCTTTGATATGGAGATATTTTCCCGATTTCATCAACGCCTTTTGGAAAAACTGATTTATCGTTGGGGTCATAAGCACAGGTGAGAACTTGATTTAATGTGTCTTGCGTCTCAAAAAGCACAACATCAACTGAATCGATCGTCAAATTGACGTAACTTATTAATGTATCTCCAATACTCTCAAAATCTGGCATTAGTGCTTGAAAATTTAATAAACCACTATCAAAATAATACAAGCTATCATAATGCCAATACACGGTTTGTCCTATTATTGAATCGGGAAGAACAGGTGCTTCTACAAAATCAATGTCATCATCAAGTGTTACAGAAAATATGCCTGATGGAATCGTACTTCCAATATTTGTATAATCTATCCAATAATTAATGACGCGATCACATCTTGCACCTGCCCCCACCAAATCTACTTCAATTTCATCTACTAATGTATCAGGAAATAGTCCAAAATCAAGACTATCCATATAAACGAAATCACCTTCAATTTCAACTAAATAACTAGCTGAATCACTTGACACCGACCAGTATTCAATCGGACTAGGAAACACTTGGTAAGCATCTAGTTCATCTGGATCAAAATTCATATAATACTTTCCGTCTGGCTCGCACAAGGCATAACCACTCTCTGGATCACTTGTGATTCCAATAAACTCTGCTCCAGTTTCATCAGGATCATGGATTCCGTTTTCATTAATATCAACATACAATTCTCCTCGAATTTGATACGGGTGTAGAGTATTGTTGTCGTACACTTGGATCAAATCCCGAACGTTATTATCAGCTGACGCTCCGAACAATTCGAAATCG
>CAKZPK010000486.1 GCA_937139035.1 uncultured Crocinitomix sp.
TAGGTCTACAGCATCTAGATCGGCTAATTCAAAATTTGTTTTTAATTGCTCTAATCTAGATTCGCTTTTCCAATAATGATTCAATGCAATTGCATGATGCACTTGGCAATATTCACAATTGTTAGTTACAGAAACTATTACAGCCATCATTTCACGTCTTGCACGCGAAAGTTCTGACTTTGTAAACATAATCTCCAAATACAAATCTATATGTTTGACAATACTTTCTGGACGCAAACTTTGAATGGTATGTACTGAAGCCAACTTGCCACGTTTAGCTATTAAGCCGTCATAAATCTCTCTTAATCTACCGGTAGACTCTTCGTAGTCGATTACGTCAATATTTGCCATTAAATAGTTTCTTTCGTTTTGAAATTAGATCTTCGAAACTGGATCTAAATATACGAATAAATAAAGGTCAAAAAATCAACTTTATCTTCCATAATTTAGTGAATTCATAGTATCTTGTAAATCATCAATCAAGCATATGAAATATAGAAATTTAGGAAAGTCAGGACTACAATTGAGTGAATTATCACTGGGAAGCTGGTTAACATTTGGAAAACAAATAGGAAATAACATAGCAAAAGACCTTATGCATTTGGCCTATGACAATGGTGTCAATTTTTTCGATAACGCAGAGATCTATGCCAATGGTGAATCTGAAATTGTGATGGGTGGAATTCTTAAAGACGCAGGTTGGGATAGAGACAGTTATGTCGTATCAAGCAAAGTATTTTTTGGAACACGTGGATTAATAGATTCTAAGCCCACTCAAAAAGGTTTAAATCGCAAGCATATTACAGAGGCCTGTAATGCTGCGTTAAAAAGATTACAGGTTGATTATTTGGATTTATTCTTTTGTCACCGCCCTGACAAAACTACACCGATTGAAGAAACTGTATGGACCATGCACAATTTAATTACGCAAGGAAAAATCTTATATTGGGGCACATCTGAATGGAGCGCTCAAGAATATATGGAAGCTCATATGGTTGCCAAACAATATAATTTAATTGGCCCAACAATGGAGCAACCACAATACAATATGCTGCACCGTGACAAGTTTGAGGTTGAATTTGACCAATTGTATAAAACCGTTGGAATGGGAACAACTATTTGGTCGCCATTGGCATCAGGTGTTTTAACTGGGAAATATAATTCGGACAATATTCCTACTGACACGCGGATGGGAATAGAGGGATTGGAATGGTTAAAAGAAAAAACGGTAACTGGACAAAACCTGAATAGAATAGACGTTTTACAAAACTTGGCTGCCGAATTGGGAATTTCAATGCCTGTTTTAGCTATTGCTTGGTGTTTAAAAAACAAGAACGTGAGTACGGTTATGTTGGGCGCTTCAAAAGTATCTCAATTAGAAGAAACCTTAAAAGCTGGGGAGGCCGTTCATTTGTTGACCGCAGAAGTAATGCTGCAAATTGATGAAGCACTTGGAAATGTACCTGTGCGGCCTAATTTTTAATAGCAGAGAACTGTAATGAACAAAACTAATAATCTCTTAGTGTTTCTATCGCTCATCATAACCTCAACGGGGTTAACACAGTTAAATGATGTAGTATATAGGGGCAATATAAAATCTGTTCGTTTTACACAGTACAATTTAGCTATTAAGGACAGTAGTACTTTTGATTACGACTCCACAATTACACCTGGTTGGAATTTTTATACCAAATTTGATCGTAATGGAAATAAACGGATTCACAATCAATATGATTATGAAGAAAATGAAGAATTGCTAAATTATTATTCATTCACCCATAATGCTAATGGGCTAGAAATTGCTAGAACTAAATTTTACGCCAGTGGAAATTTATATGGTGAAGGTGAATCATATTATAATAAGAACAATCAGCTAGATTCTTCAATTTGGCGCTCAGAAGTAAATGATGTGCTCTATTATTACATTTATGAAAAGGAGAATAACAATCTAATTCGAGAAGATCAATATTGGATAAAACATAATTGGTTGGATCGTGATACGAGTATATCCTCAAAGTTGTATTGGAATAATGAGCAAAACCTTGTTTCTAAAATGTATAAGATTGATGAAGAAAAAATGATCGAGGGCTTTGAATATGCATACGCCAAAAATGGGCTTTTATCAATAAAAACAGAGCTAGATTCTACCTATTCATTAAAATACACGCACCACTACACTTACAACGAATCTGATCTAATACTAGAAGAAAAAAGATACTCAAAAAATGGAATTCTAGACTATAAAACTACCTATGTTTATAATGACAGAAATGACTTAATTGAAAGAACTGTATACGATAAAAATGAAAATATTCAACAACAAATCATTTCAAAATTTCACTATGATGCTGACGGTAATTGGGTAAGGAAAGAAGAATTTTGGGATGGAATTCCGAGATATACTACCTATAGGACATTGAGTTATTACTAAAAGTCAATATAGTTAGACAAAAATCTATTTAGAATTTAAGTCACTAATCAAACGCAACACTTTGCTTTGAAGCTTTTTGCAACCGTTGAAATATAAGCACAGCAAAAAATATTATCCCAGAAATTGTGACCATTGCCCCCGTTATGCTCACATTTAGCCATACCGCCAAATAATAACCCGAAATAACAGAAACTACACCAAAAACACAGGTTAACAATAACATTTCTTTTAGCCTGGTTGAAACCAGTTGTGCTGTTGCCGGAGGAATAATTAAGAAGCCAACCACCAACACTGCTCCAACAACCTCAAATGCCACAACGGTAGTTAATGATACTAAAGTCATTAAAGCATAATGCCATTTCCCGGTATTAATTCCTAACGAGCGCGCATAATCAGCATTAAAGGACAATAACTTAAATCCTTTGAATCCGAAAAACAAGCTCACACCAATAATTACAAAAGCAATGATCTCAACAAAAAAAGCGCGAGGACCTAAATACAAATTACCATCTACAATAATCTTGTCCATATGAATCATAGCAATGTCACCATACAATACACATTCCATATCAATATCTACATTCCCCTGCATCCAAGTTGATATCATTATCATTCCTAAAGCAAATAGTAATGTATAAGTTATTCCAATAGATGCGTCTCCCTGAATTTTTGCCTTTCGCGATAAAAAGTCTATGATAAAAGAAGCCAGAACACCCGTTAAAGTTGCCCCTAATAATAAAAGTCCTGAAGTTTTATCACCACTAAAATAATAAGCCACCACAATACCTGGTAATACGGCATGTGAAATCGCATCACCCACCATTGCCATTTTTCGCAAAAGCAAAAAACACCCTAATAAACCAGCGTTTATTGCTACTATTGATGCGGTTAATATGACCCAAAAATCGCTCATGTTTAAAAATCTTCTTTTGGAATTCCACTAATACCTAATTCTTTCTCCAATTCTTTTTCAATTTCTGGAGATAAAATATGCTCAATTGCCTCTGCACCTGAATGCACGTGAAACGCATCTATGGACGTGCGCTTTAATAAATACTGTTCCCACAAACGGTGCAACCTTACAATACGTTTACTCTCCGTCATTCCTTCAGAAGTGAGAAAGTAGTGGTTATTATTGCGCCCAATAAACCCGCGGCGAATGAGTTGATTTAATCCCCGTTGTAATTCTGCCGTATCAAAAAGCCGTACTTTTAATATCTCAGCAGAGGCCATTGATAGGTTCAATTCGCTTTCTAAACTCTGTCTTTCATGGTAATGATAAATAGCCTTGAGAATATTTTCCAGCAGGATTTTAGATTTGTTTTTACGTGCTTTTAAATACCGCGCTAAAATTCCTCTTTTAGTGGAACCTATAAAGGAAATTAAGGTAATTATTGACAGCACCATAACCACCCACGGGCCAGTTGGAGTGTTTGCATTAGCATAAGAAACATAAGCACCTACCAAACCTGAAAAA
>CAKZPK010000487.1 GCA_937139035.1 uncultured Crocinitomix sp.
TATGATGAGAAAAATATTTTACTCGATTATACTTACTGCGGTAACAATTTGTTCTTTCGGACAGACGAATAATGAATTGATGAAATTAGGAGATGCTGCCATGATCAATGGCCAGTATACCAATGCCGTTTACTATTACGCCTTTATTTTGTACAAAGTAAAACAAGGTGAAGAAGCTACGTATTATCCCTACGAAATTACGACAACTTATAAAGAGCCTAAAAAAGATGAGCAAGGAACAATTATCCCGCCATCTAATCCCTCTAAAAAGGAAATAGTTCTTATTCATAAACTAGCCAAAGCCTATCTATCTGCTGATGATTATCAAAACGCAGAAATTTGGTATGAAGCTGCTACAAAATATGAGAATCCTGAATATCCAAATGCCAGATACCATTATGGTGTTTCATTAATGTACAATGATAAGTTTGAAGAAGCCATGACGCAACTTGAACAATATCAAACAGAAAATGGAGATACGGAAAGTGTTTTTTATAAAAAAGCAGCCTCTAATATTGCTAGTTGTCAATTTGCGTTGAATCCAGAAAACACGGATGCAGACATTACCTTTACTCCGCTTGAAGGATCAATGAATAAAGGAACTACTAATTTCGGAATTCAATATACTGCAGATAATCACATTATATTTTCCAGTGCAAGATCGAACAACGCAGAAAATGACACTGCCTACAATCCAATGGACAAATATTTATTGGATATTTATATTGCTCCTGTCAACGAAGATGGTTCTATTGGTGAACCTGAAAAATTTCCATTCACTATTAATTCTAAAGAATTTCATGAAGGAAGTGCTGTTGTATCTGCTGATGGTAAAACCATATTTTTCACAAAAATGGATCCTACCAACAGAAATGAAACAAAAATTTATGGTAGTAGAAAACTAAACGATTCTTGGCTTGAACCATACGCATTAGATCCTCATGTAAATTTAGATGGTTTCCGTTCTTTAACACCATTTTTGTCTGCAGATGGAAGTAGACTCTACTACTCATCTAACCGCCCTGGTGGTGAAGGTGGCCTTGACTTATGGTATGTGAAAATGACCGCTAATGGCCAAACAGGTCGCGCAGTTAATCTTGGAAACAAAGTTAACTCTGGCGGAGATGAATTCGCACCTTTCTTTCACGAAAGAAGTCAAATTCTCTACTACTCTTCTGATGGTCACATTGGCTTTGGAGGACAAGATGTATTCTTTAATGAGTGGAACGAAGACGCAGCAGCCTTTGGTCAAACAACAAATGCCGGAGCTCCAATAAACTCAAGCGCAGATGACAGCTATTTTGTAATTGATGATGCACTAGAAAACGGATTTGTAACTTCTAACAGAGAATCATGCAGCGATTGCGACTCTATTTACAGTCTTAAAGTTCATTGTAATAAAGTTTATCAAGTTACTCGGCCTGAGATTCAATTTGCCATAAATGGTTATGTATATGATAAAGAAACAAATGAAATTATACCAAATGCAAAAGTTGAATTTAAAGATGTATCCTATGAGTGGGAACATTTTGAAGTGATAACAGATGAAAATGGTTACTACGAGCATGCTTTAGTTCCAGATTTAGAACTTTTCATGCGTGCTTCTCAAACAGACTATTTTGCAGACAAAGCTTTAATTTCAACCATTGGAGAGACTGAATCTAAGACCTTCCAACAAAATTTCTATCTAGAAAAAATCCCTAAAGGTGAGATCACAATTGAAGGGATTGAGTATGACTTTGATAGTGCAAACTTACGCCCTGAATCAGAATTGATTCTTGACAACTTAATTGAGTTCTTAGAATTAAATGACAACTTAGTTATTGAAATTCGTTCACATACAGATCAACGTGGTGGAGACGACTACAATTTAAAGCTTTCTCAACGTAGAGCCCAAAGTGTAGTAGATTATTTAATTGCGCACGACATTCCTATGGATCGCCTAGTACCGAAAGGTTATGGTGAAACTAAACCTGCAGAAATTACTGATGAAGAAGGTAATACTGAGGCCATGACTATAGAATATATCGCAAATTTAAAATCTAAAGAAGCTCGAAAAGAAGCCCATCAACGAAATAGACGTACTGCTTTCTTTGTCTTGGAACAAAAATAATCCATCATTATTTCCTATTAGCCAAGCACTTTTATTTATCTTTGCCTCAAAAAAAAATTGATGGAGCAAGTTAGAAAAGATGCCAGCTATAGTGTTGGAATGAGTATTGGACAAAGTTTACAAGGACAAAATTTGGATCAAATTGATTTAGATACTTTCATTGAAGGAATCAAAGCTATTTTCAATAATGACACTTTAAAATATACTCCAGAGGAAGCGAATACAAAAATCACGACCTATATCAATGCAATGAATGAAACCCGTTATGCTGATAACAAAAAAGCCGGGGAAGAATTCTTAGCAAATAATGGAACTAAAGAAGGTGTAACAACTTTACCTTCAGGTTTACAATACGAAGTACTTGAAGAAGGAAACGGTCAAAAACCTGAAGCGACTTCACAAGTTACTGTGCATTATCATGGAACTTTACCTGATGGAACTGTATTTGACAGTAGCGTTAGCCGTGGAGAACCTGCTACATTTGGTGTAAACCAAGTAATTAAAGGTTGGACGGAAGCATTACAATTAATGCCTGCAGGTGCTAAATGGAAACTTTATATTCCTGAAAATTTAGCATATGGAGCAAATCCACGTCCAGGTGGACCAATCAAACCATACATGGCGTTAATTTTTGATGTTGAATTGATTTCAGTAAATTAAGATCATGCGCGCATCACTCCCCTACCTCTTTGTCGCACTATTCCTTTTTGGATGTAGTGGTGATATTGAGGTAGATGTTGATGACGAACCCGTTGTCGCACCAAAGCACATTTTCCAGAGTTTTGAAGCCAAAATAAGCTATTGTATTGGCTTTGACAACGGATTTACTGTGAGTCAAGTTTATAACGGACCTAATACTTCCAATAAATTCTTTTTAAGCGACATTGAACAAGGTTTGGTTGATTATTTAGGTGATGGAGAACTACGCGTTGGCATTTTTGAGGTTGACAGCATTTTAAACCTCTACTTGGGGGAAAACGGAGAAGTTGACGAAAGCCAAGTATCAAAAGTAGACGCGAGTTATGCTATTGGATTGGTTGAAGCGCAAACATTAGTTGGCTCTTTGGTTGGCCGCGGAATAGACCAAACCATGGACATTGAATACCTGATCAAAGGAATTCAAGATGGTATGTACAATCGACAAAACACGCTAAGTCTTGCCGAAATAAGAATTGAAGTTTCTAAGTATTACAATGAAATGAACTTGGTTATGGGACAAAGTTTCCTGACTGAGAACCTTAAAAATGAAACTGTTTCTAGCACAGAAAGTG
>CAKZPK010000488.1 GCA_937139035.1 uncultured Crocinitomix sp.
AATTAGTAGGAACAAAAACAGGTTATTTATTTGGCGAATACGCCTATGAAGATGTTTTAGGATGGAAAGTATTCGGTGTATCAGTAATTATAGGTGTCAATTGGTTTGCAATTGTTGTGGCAGCTTCAAATGTTGCAAAATTGCTTAAACTTCCATTGTTTGTTCAGGCTTTATTAGCTGGAGTGTTATGTGTGATTATTGATTTTGCGATTGAACCCGTTGCTATTAAATATGGCTTTTGGACTTGGGCTGGAGGAGATATTCCATTGTTTAATTATGTGACTTGGTTTGCTTTCGCGGCCTTGTTCAGTTATATTTATTTAAAAAATAGTAAGGTTATTAATAAGACGGCTATTTGGTTATTCGGCGTGTGGTTAGTGTTTTTTATGGCACTGAATTATGTTTGATTTTCAATGAACAATGAACAATGAACAATTTGCAATGATTATTGTTTAAATACCAAATACCGAGCACCAAATACTAACCACATAAACAAAAATGAATTCACTCTATCTATTACTCGACGGTCTAACAATACTGTTTCCGCTACTACTGAGTTTTGATAAAAAGGTGGCATTTTATAAAACCTGGAAGCATTTAATTTATGGTTTTTTATTGGTGGGCGTTCCTTTCATAATTTGGGATGTTGTGTTCACTAGTATGGAAGTCTGGGGATTTAACAGTGATTACTTAACGGGCATTAATCTCTATAACTTACCAATTGAGGAAGTACTGTTTTTTGTAGTCGTACCTTTTGCTTGTACATTTATTTACGCTTGTGTTAAAGCCTATTTTCCAAAGCTACGACTCACAGGTTTTAATCGTGTCTTCTACGCATTGCTCGCCATCTATGCAATTGCTGTAATGTTGTTTGGTTTCGGTGGTTATTATTCTATGATTGCAGGGTTGCTTGCCATTTTAACAATTCCACTACTTGGTAAATTAAAGACAAACTTGCGTTTTTTGCCATTGTCTTTTATCATTGCGCTTGTTCCGTTTTTTATTGTGAATGGAATCTTAACTGGTACTGGGTTAGAAGAACCTATCGTTTGGTATAATGATGCTGAAAATGCAGGAATTCGTTTTTTCACCATACCAATGGATGACATTGTTTATGCATGGACTTTATTAGCTGGTAATATTGTAGCCTATCAATATTTTATGGATAAAGGAGAATCCAAAAAGAAAAAGTATAAAAGGAAAAAAAAGAAAGTGAATTAGCTCCTGAATAATAAGGGGATAGCCTTTAGTTTCTTAAAATATTAGAAGTGTTATTTTCCCAAACTTTGATGATGTCTTTCATTTCATCAACATCTCTATTGTCAAGTTGCCATGTGTTTTTTTTGTCATTATTTTGAACTGTAATAGTATTACAATTGAGGTGTAACATACCGATTTTCTTCCAAGGAATAAGTGTTGCATTTCTTCCTGGTAATTTAATGCCATCATTAAATGAACGAATGGAATCGATAAAATTGTTATAGTAGTTACTCGCTGAAAAAATTGAAAGAGGGAATACCACATAAAATGAAAAGGCATTATCCATGTGTTTTTCAGGAACAAATTGAAAAAGTAAATAAACAGATACGCCATATAAAACAGCGAAAATTAAGGTTGGCACTGTTTGTCTATAAGATGAACTATTCGAGGATGTTTTACTTATCCTGCAGTACATTTGAGCTCTTTTTAGTTCATTATGATCCCCTATAAATTGTTTGAGACTAATTACTACGCTAATCAGAGCTACAGGAAGAAGTAGATATTGATTATACCAAATGATTCACGAAATGAAAATAATTAATATGAGTACAAATTGTATTTTGCGAGTCATTATTGATTAGAGCCTTACTTTAAACTGAAGTGAAATTTAATAAACAATTTTCATTAAGTATCTAAACGATATTCAATTTGATCTTCTGAGATCTTAAAGTTTTCGATTAACCAATTTTTAATTTGCCAAGCATGGCGATATTCTTTTGGTTTTCCTTGTTCGTTTAAAAAGACATGAGTCTCATCATTGCTTGTGATTAATAAATGACAAATAATGTTGTAACGTACAATTGTTAGTTTTGAAAAATGTCCAATGTTTAACGCTTCTATTTGTTGAAAATGCACGAATTATTTCATCTTTTTAGTCGGCTTAATCTTCTTTTTTGAATGAAATAAAGGCAAAGCAAACTTAATAATAGGGTAGGATAAACAATACAAAAAAGTACTAGATTAACCTCATAATATGAAAGCCCAACAAAATTAGAAAGGTTGATCACGAAGTCAGTGCAATAAGCATAAATTGCATCAATCATTTGTTTGATTTTTTAGTTGCTTAATTTCTGCCTGCATGCGCAAAATCTTAATTATTAAGCCCCACATTATTAACGGAATTAAAAACAAAAATAGTAACACGTTCATGAAGTTATAGTTTTGGGTTGATTCCAGTAAATTAATAATTCCGAAATAAGCCTTGTCAGTAGTCTGAAACCAGGTTGGATTCATTTTAACATGATGCACCTTGCAATAATCTGTATTGTAATGGCAAGCCCAAGTGCATTTGTCGTTTAATTTTTGAGCAGAATTAATCGCCGTGTTACCTTTAAACTCATGCGGTGATTCGGATACATTAATTCGTGAAACTTCATTTACAACAATCATCAGTATAATTGGTGCCAATAGAATTAAAAGGTATGTTATCCAATTTTTAATTGCCATGGTTATTCTTTCGAGAAATACAAGTTCAAAAGATAGTATTAAACTGTAATTTAAAGGCTGGAAAATCGGTCAAATTATAATGCTTTCATTATTTGATGAAGCCCATATTTGAATAATCTTTAAACCCAGGGAAAATTAACTTGGTATCATTGAACTGCATAGATTTTCGCATAATATTGGCTAAAACATTGCGATAATCAGTCGTTACGGCTAAATCAACACCTCTGTCCAGTGATTTTGGATGGAGCCCTGGCCATTCACCGTACATTTCTCCGCCATTTACTTTTCCGCCCACTGCCATCATCACGTTCCCATGACCGTGATCCGTTCCTCCGCTTTTATTAGCGCGCAGTCTTCTGCCAAATTCACTCATAACTAAAACTGTTACTTTATCCTTTTTAGCAGCAATGTCATTATAAAATGCACCCAAACTTTCTGATAAACCTTTGACTAAGCTAGGGAAAACATTTGCTTGCCTCTCGTGTGTGTCCCAACCGCCAAAATTTACATTAATGATTTTGGCGCCAGCATCCATCTTTATTAATTGAGCAACAGTTTGCAATGATTGACTTAACTCTCTAGAACTCCAATCTTTTGGATAACCTTTTACACCTCGTGCTAAATCGGCACGTTGTCCGTCTGTTAGGTTCGTTTGTAAATACTGAATGGTTTCTAATGT
>CAKZPK010000489.1 GCA_937139035.1 uncultured Crocinitomix sp.
CTTTCAAAAACTTGCGATAAGCAGTATAATTTCCAATGATATCTTTTACCTCACCCTCTCCTTTAAAATACAGGGTATGATCTACCAATTTGTCTAGGAAATAACGATCATGCGAAACAATGATTAAACAACCTTCAAATTGCAATAAATAATCTTCAAGAACACCTAAAATAAAAATGTCCAAATCATTCGTAGGCTCATCCAAAATCAAAAAATTTGGATTCTTCATCAAAATGGTCATTAAATAAAGGCGCTTTTTCTCTCCTCCACTTAACTTATCCACATCCATATAATGCATAGATCGCGGAAATAAAAACTTTTCTAAAAACTGTGCTGCAGACATTCTTTTTCCTTTATCCAAGGGGATAAATTCAGCAATATCCGTAATTACCTCGAGCATTTTTTTACCCGATTTAAAACTTGCACCACTTTGATGGTAATATCCCATTACAACAGTATCACCAATACTAATTTTACCTTTAGATGGCTCTTCTGTTCCAACCAGCATATTTAAAAAAGTAGATTTTCCAGTACCGTTGGCTCCAACAATCCCTAATTTTTCACCTCTTTTAAATCCATAATCCAAATGGTTGATAATTTTTTTATCATCAAACCATTTTCCTAATTTATGTAACTCAACAATTTTAGATCCAAGGCGACTCATTTGCACCCTAATTTCTAATTCGTCTTTATTAACACGTTGGGTTGCAGTTTCTTTTAATCCTGCAAAAGCATCTACACGCGCTTTTTGTTTTGTCCCTCTAGCTTTAGGCTGTCTTCTAATCCAGTCCAATTCGGTTCGCATCAAGTTTTTTGCTTTCCCAATTGTGGCTTGTAATATTTCTTGACG
Source organism: uncultured Crocinitomix sp. (assembly GCA_937139035.1). Classification (GTDB taxonomy): domain Bacteria; phylum Bacteroidota; class Bacteroidia; order Flavobacteriales_D; family Crocinitomicaceae; genus Crocinitomix. Next base: position 851 of record CAKZPK010000489.1, read on the forward strand.
TTCCGCTTTTTTCTCTAAGTAATAAGAGAAATTTCCGTTGTATTTATAGATTTGTTGATCTTCTAACTCAATGATTGTAGTACAAACTACCTCTAAAAAGTAACGATCGTGCGTTACCATTATAATGGCAGATTTAGACTTTGCTAAATAAGTTTCTAACCATTCAATCATGTCCAAGTCCAAGTGATTGGTTGGCTCATCCAAAATCATCAAGTCTGGCTCGTTAATTAGAATTTTGGCCAAGGCAACCCGCTTTTTTTGCCCACCTGAAAGTGTGCCAATGGCTTGCGTTTTATCCTTTATTTTTAGCTGAGAAAGAACAGTGTTTACTTTTACATCATAATCCCAAGCATTGGTCGCATTCATTTGCTCAAATGCCTGTTCATACGCCTCCGTATCTTCAGGATTTTGTATGGCTTTTTCATAAGCCAAAATTGCTAAATTCTCAACCGTCTCAGTAGATAAAACCTCATCAAAGATGAGTCTTTCAGGATCAAAGTTTTCAGCTTGCTCTAAATAATCAACTCGAATATCTTTTCGATATACAATCCGCCCACTATCTTCAGTTCCGTCTCCACAAATTATTTTTAACAGGGTCGATTTTCCGTTCCCATTTTTGGCAACAATAGCAACTTTCTCTCCCTTATCAATTCCAAAGGTTAAGTCTTCAAATATTACTCGTTCACCAAATGATTTGGTTAAGTTTTCTACAGATAAATAATTCATATTAACGGATACGATCCAAAGAGTTTACGAGGTTTTCATCTCTTTTAATTCCGCGAATTGCTAAAAATATAAAAGCGATTGTAGGAATTAAGAAAAAGAACCCCAATTCCATACTAAAAGCAATTTCTACCGCAGTACCGTCCATTGCAGACATACCTGATTGCACAAAAGAGGCTCCAAAATAATAAAACCCATAAATGCCTAATACAACCAAAACGTGCAGAATTAAATTTAATCTTGTTAATAATAATTGCCGCGGACGCTTTTTAAATAGTAAGATACATGTAAAGGTCATTAACGCCAATCCAATAAAGACATTAGAAAGTGGAAAATGCCCTGTTGTTAGTCCTTCACCAACAACTCCATCTTTACCAAATACGGCGGACATAGTAACACCACTCTCTAGAGACTTAACGTCAATTGAAAAAATTGGGAAAAACAATAGTAAGACCATGCAAATAAATGCAAGACCCAGATAGATTGTTTGTGCTCTTTGAATCATAAATATTACTTTTTCACAAATATACAATGTTCAGTGCTCATTGCATATCTCGAATCGTTTTTTTAAAGGGTTTGAAGATAGTCCACTAATTTTCTTACTGCAATTCCACGGTGAGATATTTTATTTTTCTCTTCCATACTCATCTCAGAAAAAGTTTGTTCATAACCGGTAGGTCTGAAAATTGGATCGTATCCAAAACCGGCTTTTCCAGATTTACTTAACGTAATATCTCCCTTGGCAATTCCTTCAAACTGCTTCTCTTCCCCATCAATTACTAACGAAATAACGGTTCTAAATTGCGCCCTACGATCAGATTTACCTTCAAGTTTCCCTAACACTAAAACCATATTATCATCCGAGTTTTTCTGTTCTCCAGCATATCGTGCAGAGTAAACACCTGGCTCACCATTAAGCGTTTCAATCTCCAACCCAGTATCATCAGCAAAACAATTTACATTGAACTTTTCAACCACATAAGTTGATTTTTGTTTTGCATTTCCTTCTAACGTGCTAGCAGTTTCAGGAATATCCTCAAGGCATCCAATTTCTGCTAATGTTTTTACCTGAATTGAGCTAGGTAGTAATTTTTGAATTTCCTTAGCTTTATTCTGATTTGAGTGGCAAATATTAATTCCATAACAATACTTTCTTTATAACCCAATAAGGAACGCTGCTTTACGTTTACTCCGTTCACTTATATTTGTGCAAAAGTACCCGTTTATTTGAAACGACTTTAATGCTAAGAGATTTAATCAAGGAAGGAAGTTTATACACACTTGCCAATTTGCTAACAAAAGGGGTAAGCTTATTGTTGATTCCTTTTTACACGGCTTATTTCACACCTTCCGACTACGGTATAATCGAAATTTTATTGGTTTTTGGTGGATTAGTAAATGCTTTGGTATCCTTTCAAATTTACCAGGGTGTGAGTAGATATTTGGGCGAACCAGATATTTCATCTGAGGAAAAAAGTAAAATTGGCTCTACAGCAATTTTTTTTGTACTAGTCGCCTACACCATTGCATGCGGTCTACTCATTTTCTTCTCTGATTTTTTTATTGACGTATTGTCAAGCGAAACAAAAATACCCCGTAATATCTTTATACTTTCCATGATTTCAGCCAGTGTAAATGCGTTGTTTTATTCATTAGGAATTCAATTGCGCTTCTTGCGGAAATCCACGGTATTTGCAACCTCCTCATTTTTACATGCACTGTTCACCATTTTACTTACCCTATATTTTGTACTGATAGATGGACAAGGAATTAGTGGTATTTATTGGGCATCCATCATAGTAACGCCAGTTATTGTTTTATATCAAATATACACGCTCCGTTCGCATTTGCGTTTTACGTTTTCAAAGGTTTGGATGAAAAAAATCTTTATGTATAGCTACCCGCTAATTCCTGCGGCTGTAGCTTATTTGGCTCTGAATTTTACAGACAGGGTTTATGTCAAAGAAATTCTTGATTTCCATGAACTTGGTTTGTACTCAATAGCCTCTAAATTTGCAAGTATCATCTCTATTTTAGTATTGGGGTTTTCGGCCGCACTTACGCCACTAGTCTACGAATCATACAAAAAGGAGGATACGCGACCACAACTCGTCACCTTCTTTAACGCATTCTTTGCTATTGGAACAATTGGTATATTGGGTATGTCAATATTTGCCGAAGAAATCTTAATCATATTTACAAACCCAGCTTATCATGAAGCATATTTGGTAATGCCCATCTTGTTTCTGAGCATGTTCATTACTGGACTAAACATGTTTTCCCCAGGGCTTTACATTGAAAAAAAGACTAAAAAAATTGGCGTAATTGTGGTTATAAGCAGCTTAATTAATATTGGTTTAAATGCTTATCTAATTCCTAAATATGCCCTATACGGTGCAGCCTTTTCAACGCTATTTGCCATGTGCCTGAATAATTACTTGATTTATTACTTGGCGGATAAAGAATATCCGCTTGGAATTAAGATGAAACGATTTTTACTACCAACACTTCTCTTTTTGTTACTTATTTATATCGGTAATTATGTGCTTAACGACTATACGGCAGAATATGGCATGTTTGCAGTGATAATTGTAAAATGTCTTTTATGGATTTCGTTTATCCTTTATTTGCTATATCTCAACTTACTAGACTTTGGATTAGTCAAGAAAATTTTCATCAAAAAAGAGAAGTAAAAATAGGCAAATTAAATTCCTTATTTTTGATAGTTAAAACTCGAAAAGAAAAATGATCAAACGACTGTTTTCAAAACGGATAATTAAATACACTCTTTTTGGATTGTCTTATTTGCTTGTTTTTTTTCTGGGGATGTATGCTTATAAAAATGAAAACATACGTTCAAAGGTTTTAGCTTTAAAAAAGCCCTTCGAGTTTTCTTACGACAAGTATCAAAAAGGCGCTGATGCAGCCCCACAAACATTAAACATTACTATTGATGATGATGCATTTACATTGCTTCAAAACTACCGAGATAGTGCAGTTGCCGAAGGGTACCTCAATCCATCTTTTAAAGAAGAAGTCAAAGCCACTTTATTTTGGGATAATGACTCAACACCTGCTAAAGTTCGTTTAAAAGGTGATTTTCCCGATCATTGGTCTGGAGAAAAATGGTCAATGCGAATTAATGTTAAGGGAGAGCATTCCATTTTAGGGATGGATAAATTTTCTATTCAAGCTCCTGAAACAAGAAAAGGGATGAATGAATGGTATTATCACCAGCATTTAAAACATGCAAATGTATTGGGGCTACGTTACCAGTTTATTCGAGTGAAAATCAATAATGAGGACAAAGGGATATTTGCTTTAGAAGAGGCGTTTAGCAAAGAATTATTAGAAAACGCAGGAAAAGAAAACGCACCTATTCTTAAATTTGATGAATCAAGTTGGATTAACCAAATTCGATATAAAGACAGTATTATGGCCAGTGAGACTGATTATTTTTACACGGCTCCAATTACTGTTTTTTCTGCAAAAAAAACGTTGAAAAACGAACTCAAATATGCGCAATATTTAAAAGGAAAAAAACTGTTGGAAGATTTCCGAAATGGCAATAACTCGGTAGCTGAAACTTTTAATTTAATACAAACTGCAAAACTATTTGCGATAGCTGAATTAACAGGTTCTTATCATGGCATGCGTTGGCACAATCAACGTTTTTACTATAACCCAACCTTAAATAGGTTAGAAATAATTGGCTTTGATTCAGGATCCGGAGATCGGATTGAAGCAACACGTTATGACCTATGGAAAACCGGAAAACTAACCGAGTATCATGGTTTGATGACTTGGAAAGAGTTATTTTTCAAGGATGAAGTATTTGTTAAGGCCTATTTTGAAGAATTGAACATTCTCTCCTCCAATTCATATTTACAAACATTCAATAATTCAATTCAAAATGAAATGAATGAAGCAATAGCAATTCTTTATAGTGAAGACTCGTTTTACAAATTTGACACAAGTGTTTATTCACACAATACTGCTATCATACGTAAGTCAGTTGCAAATTATTATCAAAAAAAGCCGGAACAACTTATTCAACCAATTCGTTTTGAATTTTCAATCGACTCTTTGGACCAAGGAACCCTAACAACATACAACACTACTTCTTCAGAAGTTAACTTATTCTCCATTTTGAAATCAACAAGTAATACAGCGGTTGATCTTGTAGCGTTGGCGGCAATACCTGCGAAAGAGTTTAATCGTCCAGTTAAAAAATCAAAATCCATTATATTAAATTTAGATACCGATCAACTTCACCTTTTTGAAACAGTTGTGCGTTCTGAAAACAATTTCATTTATCAAGATATTTGGGTGTCTTACACCCTTGATAATAGCTCCGTAATTTATACAGCACCTTTAATACAGCAATCTCTACCAACTAATACGCTACTTCATGAATAAGCAAAGCATAGGAGTGATTTTGCCTGAAGTGGAACGTTGGAGCAATCATTATGGTGGCGCATTAGCGCGCTATATGTATGAAGTAATTACGCATGCGCCAGAACATCAATTTGACATTTCTGTATATTGCAAATCATGCAATACAGAACATGCTTATGATTATCCAGTAACGGAACCAAGCATGGGAAAATTAACCCTTTGGCTTGACCGTACTGCTTCTAAAATCAGAACTGGGTTTGCAGGTTGGTTTTATATCCTCTCTTTTTATCGAAAGATTAAAAAACATGATCTTTTACACATTTTCAATCGTCCTTTTTACGCATTGATTTTAAGACGACTAGGTTATAAAGGAAAAATCATTGTCCATTTGCAAAATGATTTTCATAAATCATCAACCGAATATGCCAAACGATTTATTAAAAGCGCCGATTTGGTGATTTCGTGCAGTCAAAAAATTGCAGATCGGTTATTTGAAAAAGATCCTGAAAATGTTCATAAATCGCAAGTAATTTACAATGGTGCCAATGCAGATAAATTCACTTTTAAGCCATTTGATAATCGTAAAAAGCAAATTTTATATGTTGGGCGTATTGACCCAATAAAGGGTATTCATAATTTGATTGATGCCTTTGCTGAAATTGTCAAGCAATTCCCAAATTGGAAACTGGTGCTGGCAGGAAGTGCAAGCTTTGGTGACAAGGCTAAGCTGACGCCATATGAGAAAGAAATTGCAAGCAAAATTGAAGCAGTAAATTCTGCCGGTGAGAAAATTGATCATATAGGTTATGTACTCCATTCTAAATTACCCCAACTTTTTCAAGAAAGCCAATTATTCTGTTTGCCATCTGTAGTGCACGAAGCCTTTGGAATGGTAATAGTGGAAGCTGTTTTTTGCGGAACTCCTGTCGTATGTTCAAATCTTGGAGGAATTCCGGAAGCCGTTGGCGAGCATGGTGTCTTATGTAACCCAACAACTGAGGATTTAAAAAATGGGATTCTTGAATATTTAAATCATCCTGAAAAGATGAAAACCGATAGCCTGGCAGGTTTAGAACGAGCAAAGACAATGTTTACATGGAAAACAATAGCGAAACAACAATTTGAAACCTATGAAAATCTACTTTTAGCAAAATGAAAAAACTAAAGGTTTTACATATTGCCCCATGGTTTCCAAATGAAGAAAATAGTGTAGAAGGAATTTTTGTTTGGGAGCATATCAAAAGCTTAAGTCCATATGTAGAAAATAAAGTTGTTCATTTACGCTTTGGAGATAAACAGAAAAAAATAGATTTTAAATTAGAGGATACGGTTATTAATCAAATTACGATAAAGCCAATCATTGATAAATGGATTTTTAAGGAGAAGAAGGCAGCCAAAGTGGTGGATCAAATCATTGCTGAGCATAAAAATGAATGTGACATCATTAATTTTCATATTGCTTATCCTAATGCAATTAAAATTGGTCGACTAAAAGAAAAATATAGCAAACTAAAATTTGTAATCACTGAACATTGGACAGCCTATCACTATAATTTCAACTTAGCAGACGATAGCTCTGGAAAAAAACGCATGGCGAATATGTTTCATCATAATATTCCCGTAATTACAGTTTCTAGTGCATTGAAAGAAGACATTCAAAAATTCAGTAATTCAGTGGATTACCCCACCCATATCGTTCCAAATGTTATTCGGACGGACATTTTCGAATACAAGCCAAAAGAAGAATCAGAAAATTTCACTTTTACCTCAATAAACAATTGGAATCCAATGAAAAACCCGACTGTTTTGATTCGGGCATTTCATCAAATCGCTTTAAAAAATCAGCACGTTCGGTTAATTCTAGGTGGAGATGGTATTTTGATTCCTAAAATGAAAAAACTAGTTGAGGAACTGGGTCTTTCAGCTAAAGTGGAATTTATTGGCCGGATTAGTAAAAAGGAAGTCGCTGCTCAATTGCAGGAGTGTAATGTGTATGTTCAAAGTTCCAATTACGAAACTTTTTCTGTAATCTGCGCAGAAGCAATTGCAACAGGCACACCTGTAATTACAACAAAAATAGGAGGTGTTTTAGATTTTATAGATGATTCTAAAGGAATATTAGTAAGCGATATGGAAATTGACAATTGGGTAAAAGCAATGGAAAAATTGATGCACGATTTTTCTATATTCAATTGTTCTGAAATTTCTCAAAAAGCGCATGAAATGTTTAATATTGAAGCGGTAGGGAAACGTTATTTTGAAGTTTTAAAAGCGATTAAAAATGAAGGATAAAAAAATCTTACTTATATCGCCTGAACCATGGGGAATTAATTTTGTTTCAAAACATCATTATGCCAATTACTTAGCAAAGGAGAATACGATCTATTTCTTAAACCCTGCAAATGGCTTCAGCAAAAATCCTTTGGGCAATGTTTCTTGTAAACTAAAAACGATAAAAAAAGGACTCATTACAATTGATTATGTCAACCTAATTCCCCGGCTAAACAATTTGCCTAAGGCCGTCCAAAAACGAACCTATAAAAAGCAAGCAAAACAAATTCAAAAAGCTATTGGAATTGAAAAAATTGATATTGTTTGGAGCTTTGATCCAAATCGGTTTTTTGAACAAGGGGTTTGGAATGCAATTACTAAACTTTATCATACTGTAGACTTTCATCCGCAAGCAAAATATGAGAAGGATCTCGTATTATCATCCGATCATTTTTTCGGTGTTACCAGATTAATTCTTGACGAGCATAAGGATTATCGTAAAGGAATTGAAATTGTGCATGCCGCGGATTTAGATGGATTTCAAGAAGGAATTTCTGTAAATATCCCAGGAAACCAAACTATAAAGGCGATTTATACTGGAAATTTCCACAAGCATATTGACTATAATCTTTTGATGACATTAGTCGACCAAAACCCAACTGTTGATTTTATCCTAGTCGGCCCAACTCAATCTTCTAATTTATCCAGCAAAAACACCATTGAAATTGAAACTTTTAAGCAATTGAAGGATAAACCGAATATCTTTTTCACGGGAAATGTTCCATCCAACCATTTGATCTCCTATCTAAATGGATGTGATATTAATTTAGTTTTATTTCGAAAAGAAAATGAAATAATTCACTGTAGTCCTCATAAATTAATGGCCTATTTTTATTCGGGTAATATTACGCTTTCAAACTATATAGATGCGCATAAAAACACCTCATCCGATATTATTTGTATGGAAGAGACGGGAGCCGAAATCTTACTAAAATTTAAACAAATAAGTACAGATTTAGCCAGGTGGAATAGTGCTGAATTAAAAATTAAAAGAAGTGAATTTGCCATTGCAAACAGCTATTCGGAAAAAATAAAACAAATTTCAAACCTACTTTATTTTGTAAATAATGAGACAGCTATTTAATAAACTAGGCATTTATCGAACCTATCCACTTTCGGTTGGAAAAAAAACATATAAAGTTCCAATTCATAAAGGACTAGGTTATGCTCATTTTGTAGATGCCGAACCTTGGATGGATACCGTGTTGAAAAATACGGGACAAGATACTTTCAGATTTTTAGATGTTGGAGTAAATATTGGACAGACCTTACTCAAATGGAAAGCCGAGTTCCCTAATTCCGTTTATGTTGGTTTTGAACCCAACCAGAATTGCGTAACATATGTTAACGACCTTATTGTAAAAAACAATCTAGAGCATTGCACTATTCAACCTTATGGAATATCAACCTCCAAAACAGATGCGCAGCTATACTTGTTAGGACGTGACCGTGGTGATTCGTCTGCCTCTACTATTCAGAACTTTAGAAAAGATCAAGGGCGGACAGGTATCAACATTCAATTAATTCCGTTAAAAGAGATTGACAATACACCTTTTGACCTTATTAAAATTGATGTAGAAGGAAGCGAATTAGAGGTTGTTCAATCTATTTTTGAAATCAAAGGAAATCCCGTAATTATTTGCGAAATATTACCCGTTTATTCTGCCGATAACACTGAGCGCCTTGCAAGACAAAATAACTACGTTATTTATCGCATTATTAAAGAAGAAAAAATTTCACTCATAAAACTAAATGAATTTGATATTCATGGAGACATTAACCTCTGCGACTATATTTTCATGCCAGAATCTAAGGAGAAAACAATAATTGCTAATTTTAACTAATGCCATTTTTCTCCATTATCATACCTACTTATAATCGTGCAACATTGCTTGGCAAGGCTATTACATCTGTTTTGCAACAAACGTTTATTGATTTTGAGTTAATAATTGTAGATGATGGAAGTACAGATGACACTAAAAACTATATTGCAACCTACACAGATAAACGGATTAAGTACATTTATCAGCAGAATGGGGAACGTGGAAAAGCACGTAATAATGGAGTCAAACAAGCAATTGGAAATTATGTTTTTTTTCTAGATTCGGATGATATTATATATCCCGATCATTTGGAACATGCCTTTGAACAAATAAATCATTTCAACTCACCAGCATTTTTTCATAGTCGTTATGAAGAGGTAATTGATACTAAGAAAAAACAAGTTCCTCAACTGAACCCAAAGAATATTAAAGCCAAAATAGCACTGCAAAACGTGTTTGCTTGCCAATTTTTTTTGAAACGAGAAGTTGCTTTAGATTTTCCTTTTTCAGAAAACAGAAATTTAAAAATTGGAGAAGACTGGGAAGTTATTTTGAAAGTTGCGCAACGATTTGACCTCACCATTTCCAACAAAGTTACTTCAGCAATTGTGCATCATGGTGAAAGAAGTATGGAAATAGCAAGTGCAAAAACCGTTCTTGCATCTCGAGACATATTGATCAACAACTTAAAACAAGATCAAGCGATTTCAGCTGTTATATGCGGAAATGTATTTGCAGAACTAACCACTTTAGCTGGGCTTTCTGCAGCCATTGCAAATGAAAAAGGTAAAGCATTTAAATTATGGAGGAAAGGTGTTGTTAAACGACCACGCCTATTATTTACTCGGCGGACTTTAGCAATTCTAAAAAAAATAATCATCAATGGAAAAAGCTAAGGTCATACACGTCTTGTATTCAGGATTGGGCGGTCATGGTAATGTCGTTTTTCCATTACTTGAAACCGAATTTGGGAATAAACACGAAAATAGGGTTGTTTTTTATGGTGTTGAATCTGTTTTAGAAGGATACAAATCAAATTGTGATCATCTGGCAATTCCATATCATGCTATTGAAAAGAAACCAAAGCGTTACTTGAGTGCATTCAATCAATTCAAACGCATTTTGGCACAAGAAAAACCCAACACTATTTTTATTCACAATAGTGAATTAATTATTCCAGCTTCAAAATACTGTAAAAAGAATCCTGATTGCCAAGTCATTTATATTGAACATGAAAATCATGCCTCTAAAAGTAGGATAATCAAAACCATGTCGCGCTATGCAGGTTTGCGAGCTAGTGGTGTTGTATGTTTAAGTGAAGCTTATGCAGAAACACTAAAAGACAACTTTCGCATAAAAGTTCCTGTTCACGTCATTCCTAACGGAGTAGATACTGAAAAATATACGCCTAATTTGAATCGAAGTAATTCGCCAGTGATTTTTGGAATGGCCTCAAGAATGATTCCTGGAAAAGATCACCCCACCTTGCTGAAAGCATTTAAAAAAGTGATAGAAAAATACCCAACAACAGAATTACACATTGCTGGCGAAGGAGACACATTTAGCTCTGTAAAAAAATTGGCAACAGATTTAGAACTGCAAGACAATATAAAGTTTTTGGGTTTATTAAATGTTACAGAAATGTTAGCCTTTTACAACAAAATTTCCATTTATGTATTAGCCACTAAAAGTGAAAATTTAAGCACGGCCTTGCTACAATCCATGGCTTGTGAATTACCTACCATAACCTCAGACATAGAAAACAATCGTTTATTAATTACGCCTAACGAAACAGGTTGGCTATACCAAGAAGGAAATGTTGAGGATCTGCACAAACAAATGTGTGCTTGCATTGAGTCACTACAAACTAAATCAAACATTCCTAAGCCAGCTAGAGCCAAAATAATTTCTCACTATTCAACAGCACAGCTTTTTTTAAAATATGACGCTTTATTAACTCAAAACAATTAATGATGAAGCTATTATTTGTACAAAAAGTTAAAGCATTAGTAGGTTCTGAAAAATACTTTTTAGAATTGCTACCCGCTATTGAAGCCAAAGGACACCAAACTACTTTTATATGCATTTACAGCAAGATTGACAAGGAAAAAACAATTCCTTTTATAACTGCTATGCGCAAAGCAAACATTGAATTACACGTCCTAGAAATCAATTCAGAGAAGGCCATACTAAAATGCGCTAGGTTCATCCGAAAGGTCTATAAAAAAGGGAATTTTGATTTAGTTCATTCACATTTAATTCATGCAGACTTATGGTGTGCACTGTTAAAAAAAATGAAACAGATTACTTGCCCTCTCGTTTCTACAAAACATGGTTATGATGAAGCTTATATATCCAAACATGGGTTTTCTGCAGAGGCTCTTCAACCCAATAGATATTACCGCATTTGTAAATTTTCCGAAAAGCATATAGATCAATCTTTTGCTGTTTCAGAAGGATTGCGTCAGTTATTTATTGAAAGTAAAATTTGCAAGTCAGATGGGATTAGCACAATTCATCATGGGTTTGATTTACCTACGGTATCCCATCAAAAAAATGAAGTTTTCAGAAACTCAAAGCAACAATTGGTTATTCTCGGGCGCATTATTCCGTTCAAAGGCCATGAACTATTGCTGAAAGCCTTACCAAAGGTAAAAGCAGTTTTTCCAGCATTTAATTTGCAAATAATTGGTCATGGAGATGCCGATTTAATTCAGAAATTAAATACTTATTTAGAAAAGAATGATCTTTCAAAAAATGTAACTTTTACAGGATATCAATCCAATATCTATGATTACTTGGTGAACTCAGACGTGATGTTAGTCCCGTCTATTTCGGAAGGGTTTGGATTAATATTTTTGGAAGCTATGAATGCGCAAATTCCAATAATTGGCTTTGATGTTTCAGCAACGAATGAAATTATTATTCATAAAGAAACAGGTGTATTAATTCCTCCATTTGACACCGACAAACTGGGCGAAGCAATTATCGAAATTTTATCAAACACAGCACTTGCTAAGCAATATGTTATGGCAAGTAATGAACGCTTAAAAGGTTATTTTTCATTGGAAAGAATGACCAACGCTACACTTGAATTTTACCAAGCCTCTCTTGCTGAATTTTCGAATAAAAATAAAGCAAAATAAAAATAAAGATGGATAGAATTGGAATTTTATAACGCGCCAATGCTCCAAAGTTATAAGATGTAAACCCTACGGAAAACCCAAAAATCAAGCAAAAAATGAACAAGCCATAAATAATGGGTTCTTTGCGAATTTCTCTTATAATTTTAAATTGATAATTAAACAGCACGATAAACGCCAAAATTAAAAACACAAAACTTTCTACTGCACCTATTAAAACAACGGGATTCCTTGCCTCCCACAAATAGGGTCTGAAAAAGGTAACATTAAGTGCCGCCGGAATTTTTTTAGCAACCCCAAACAAAGAATAATCTATTTCTCCTAAATTATAAGTAGAACCTCCAACATCTGAATGCCAGGAATGAAACCCCTTTACTTGCCACTCAATATTTGAAGTTTGGTATTTCGTGGATGCTTCTGTGATTTGAACCAAACCTACGTAACTAATTCCAATCAACACTAGAAAAATAATTGGTCCGGCAACAATACGTAAAAGACGATTCCCTATTCGTTTCTTAATTAATAAATAAAAGCCAAGGAAAATACCCGGCAAAAATGCCAAAGCAATATAGGCCTTCAAAATCATGATTAAATACAACATGATTAGCGACACGACTAACCATTTTACATTAAATTTCTGTTTGAAAAAACCAAAATACAATGCGTAAATCAAATAGTTAATTGCGAACAATGTTACGGTATCTTTCATTATTCCACCTCCCCAAAAAATAACTGAAGGAACTAAAAATGCGGCTACAAAAGCATACCCAACGTATTTTGGCATCAAATCTTTAAAAACCAAAAACAACTTCCAACTCCCTACAAATGAAAGTAATGACATGAATAAAGTAGAAACCAAATAGGATTGAAAAGAGATGAAATTAACAGGAGACAACAACTTTACCATTGCCCACTCCTCATAGGTTGCAGAGTATTTTATCTCGTTTGAAAAAACAGACAAATCAACGGGTAGATTATTATTTGAAGAAGCCAAAAGACGAATATAATCAGCAGGTGAATCAATTAATGTTTGTGATAAAACGGTTGCTCCTTTATGATATAAAAAAGTATCGCCAAACTTATAATAGTAAACATATACAAGTGCAAACCCCAAACCTCCAAGCACTTTCAATAAAAATGCAGGCATAAAATATTGGTAATAGGATTCCTTTCTGGAAGTTCTGTAAATCCAGAGCACGATAAAAATGAGAGCCAGATATACTATCCAGATTCCCCAATCTACCAAAGTAATACTACCCATTTATGGCTTTTTATATCCTATACGCTTAATTGCTCAATAAAGTTCTATTCACCAATTTTAAATAATATACCTACTGTTTTAGCCGTTTACCCTGCAATATTTTATCTTTGATTCGAATTAAGAAAGGTTTATCAAGGGAGTTTTTTGCATATCGTTAGATTTTGAGAAATATTGGGGTGTACATGATGTACGTTCAATTAATGATGTGGATGAAATGACTCAAACACATGCTTCTGTAGCTGGAATTCTTGAACTTTTTGATCGATATGACATTCATGCAACATGGGCAACAGTTGGCTTATTAGCTAATAAAAATATTGAAAACCTAAAAGCCGACCCAAACAACGCCCCCATTCCCTATACAACAAAAAACTATTCACCTTTCCCTATTACCGAAAAAAAATACGGTTCCTTTAATCCTAAACTATTGTTGGGAGCAACTGAAATAACGTCTATCCAGAGTCAAACCAATCAGGAATTGGCATCACACACCTATAGCCATTTATACTGTTGTGAAGAAGGAATTGAATCCATTGATTTTGAATTAGATTGTAAAAGAATGAATCAGGTTGGAAATGAACTCAACCATAATTTTGCTAGTATTGTTTTTCCGCGTAATCAAATTAGCACTAACGCACTTGCTATTTTAAAACAGCAAAACTATTCCAGTTATCGCGGAAATCAAGAAAACAAACATTGGAAAAACAGTCGTTTTAAAAATGAATCATTCTTAAAAAAGATGATGCGCGTATTAGACGCCTATTTCAAAATATCGAAAACGCAATCTTATAAAATTACGGAATTAAAAACGGCAGAAGGTTTACTGAATATTCCAGCAAACCGATTTTTCAGACCACATTCAGGAAAGAGATGGTTAGAAAAAAGAAAAATCAAACGCATAAAACGCGAAATGCTGATTGCCGCACAAAACGAAACAGTTTATCATTTATGGTGGCATCCGCATAACTTTACAACGCATTTACAAGAAAGCTTAGACCAAATTGAAGAACTATTGGCCTATCAATTGGTATTGAAAGAGAAATTCGCCTTTGAATCATTAAACATGTCAGAAATTGCCGCGCATGTCAAAAGCTAACGTTGTTGTAATTGCTAGTGAGGGGTTAACGACAAACCTTTTGGTTGAACATCTTTCTCACAGAGTGAATGTTACTCAGGTATTTATTGAAACACCTGAATCAAAAAAAGCAATTTTAAAACGTAGAATTAAACGTATAGGTCTTTCAAAAACAATTGGCCAAGTTCTTTTTATGCTTTTTGCTTTACCTTTTGTTCCTAAAAAAGAAAAGCGCATTTCGCAAATTATGAAGGATCATAATTTGAAGGGAAACGAAATTGATCCAAACTTAATTCAACAGATTGATTCGGTACATGATAATGCTTTTGCGCAACAACTAGAAACAGCACAACCAACACTCATTTTCATCAATGGAACGCGAATATTAAAAAAGGCATTATTAGAAAAAATCAAATGCCCCATCATCAACATCCATGTTGGAATCACCCCTAAATACAGAGGCGTGCACGGCGGTTATTGGGCGGTTCACAATAATGACTTAGCACATTTTGGAGTAACACTTCATTTGGTAGACGCTGGTATTGATACTGGGCAAATAATTGCTCAAAAAGTAATTATCCCTGCAAAGGATGACAACTTTAAGACCTATCCAATTCTGCAGTATTGTAATGGATTAGATTTAATATCATCTCAACATGAAAACTTATTGAGCGATAAAATAAAAACGACAGCAGCAATTACTCAAGAAAGTAAATTACATTTCCACCCTACTTTGTGGCAGTTTTGGTTTAAGGGAAAATCGTAAAATTTTGATTACGCTTTGACAATTCTAAATTGCTAATTGCACTTTGATAATTGACTTTAGAAAATCACTCATGATGATAAGGTTCATTATTTAAAATAGTAAAACCGCGATAAATTTGTTCCGTAAAGAAAAGTCGAATCATTTGGTGACTAAAAGTCATTTTTGAGAGCGACAATTGCTCATTGGCGGCTTTATATACCTCATCAGAAAAACCATAGGCACCACCAATTACAAAAGTTATATGTTTATATCCTCGATTCATGGTGTTTTGAATCCATTTAGAGAACTGCATGGAGGTTTTGGCTTGTCCTTTATCATCTAGCAAAACTATGAGCCCATTTGGGCTTAATTTTGATAAGATCAGCTTTCCTTCTTCTCGTTTAATTTCTTCCTGACTCATTTTTTTTGCATGTTTTAGGTCTGGAATTTCAATTTTGGCGAATTTCACATAACGATTAATGCGTTTAGCGTATTCGGCTTCACCACTAATCAAAAACTTTTCATTTGTTTTCCCTACAACAATTAAATTGATCTTCATGAATCTGGTACTAAGTTTGTTTCATTTTTTTCTGATGGGAAAGATAGTTAAACCGATTCAAAATTATTGGCTTAGTTTTTGTATACTTTGTTTTCTAATAAGATTTGATTTACATTTGATAAATATATATTAAGATGAGAAAATTTGTTATTATACTATTATTACTGGTTGGAACAGGTGCATTTGCACAACCTACATCAGGTGATATAATAATGGTTAAATTGGATTCAGTTGATACGCTTACGTCGTATGTAGCTCCACAACCTTCATTTGAAGCAGTTATCGTAAACGCATTCAAAACTGGAAATGCTGCTAAAATAGCTTTGTATTTTGGAGATAACGTTGACTTATCTATTTTAGGAAAAGCTAATCTTTACTCTAAATCACAGGCACAACAAGTTTTGCAACATTTTTTCACGGAGCATAAACCAAAAGAATTTTCTATTATTCATAAAGGTAATGCAAAGTCAAGCCAATATTTTATTGGGGAATTAATTTCGATTGCTGCAAAGAAATATCGTGTAACGATAAACAGCAAGGCAGATGGAAGTAAAAATACAATTACCTCATTAACAATAGAGGCTAATTAAATTAAGGTTTTACCTCTTCTAGTTCACCATCAATAAACAACATTCTTTCAATGCCGTTCATTAACACGAACTGATGCGTTACAAAAATGCTTCGTCCTTTGTATTCATCAGGGCTAGCAAAAAGTTGATTGAGTAGTGGATGTTCTTCGCCAACAAATAGCGCTACATCATATTCGCTTTTAGCATTTTCAAGAATAAGATAAGTTTGCGGATCAATGATAATGAACTCTTCAAATTTCATTTCGAAATCGCCCTTTTGTTGCAAGGCGCTATCTGGTTTTGCAAAGTCAAACGCTGTAATAGCTACATTGCTTTTTTCATAATCTAATCCTTCCAGATCCAATTCATAAGCCGCATTTTTTTCATAACTCTCAATAACATTTACCCCGTCTAAGTACACTTTACGTTGCGTAAAAGGGTTTTCATCAATGTTAGATGCAATAAATTCATCTACATAAACTGGCACACCTTCTTTAAAAAAGGTTTGTCTAACCAATTCCTCATCTTTAGTAATATCAGTCTCTATATAGAGGATAACAGTGTCATTTTGCATATAACGCACCACCTCATAAGTTTCATTCTCTCTTGAGAAACGTAAACTTTGAGAAACATCATAAACTTGTGATTCACTTAGTTTATCATTGACATATGTATCTATTTCTGCTGTTGTGATCACAATTCCCTGCTCTCCATTACAAGCTACCAGCAATAGCAAAAGGATTAAATAAAGTCCATTTTTCATACGATTCATTTCAATTCTATAATAGGCCTAAATTAGAAAATGCCCTCCCACAAATGCGGGAGGGCATTTTAATTATAATCAATTCTTATTATTCAAAGATCACATCCATGTTTACACGTCTGTTTTGCTCTCTACCTTCTTTAGTATCATTAGTAGCGATTGGTTGCTCTTCACCGAAGTATTGAACAATCATTCTATCTACAGCAACACCTCTAGATTCTAGGTAGTCTCTAACAGCCTCTGCACGTTTCTTAGATAAGATCAAGTTAGATTGCTCTTTACCTTGACTATCTGTGTGACCTGCAATTTTCAATCTAAACTCAGGATTATCAACTAAGTATTTAGCTAGATCATCTAAAGACTCTTTAGATTCAGTTTTGATAATTGCTTTACCAGTTTGGAACTGAAGATTATCAAATGCTCTCTTCAAGATTTCAATATCAACAACAGGACAACCTTTGTTTTCAACCGGACCTGGAGTATTCACACACTCATCATCTTTATCTAATACACCATCTTCATCAGTATCAATGTAAGGACAACCGTCATTCTTAGCTGGACCTGCATTCTTAGGACATTTATCATCTTTATCTAATAAACCGTCACCATCAGTATCAGGCCAAGGACAACCTCTGTTCTCTTGTGGACCTGCTTCAGTAGGACATTCATCTAAATAATCGAAGATTCCATCATTATCAGTATCAGGACATCCTTGATTTTCTTTAGGACCTGCATGCTCAGGACAAAGGTCATCTGAATCTTTCAATCCGTCACCATCAGTATCAGGGCATCCTTTAAATAGTGCAATACCTGCAACATCTGGACAATCATCTTCTTTATCAATGATTTTATCTCCATCTCTATCTGGACAACCATTAAATTCAGCTAAACCAGCATCATCAGGACAGTTATCTTCTTTATCAATGATCTTATCACCATCTCTATCTGGACATCCGTTAAATTCTTTTGGTCCTGCCTCTGTAGGACAAGCATCTTCTGAATCTTGGATTCCATCACCATCAGTATCAGGACATCCTTTGAATTCCCAAACACCTGGTGTGTCAACACAAAGGTCTAATTTATCTGATACTTTATCCATATCAGCATCTTTAGGAGCTCCGTATAAAATTGGAACTTTTAATGCAAAGTAAATATCAGCACCTCTTACTTGCTTGTCTTTACCTGTTGCAAATACCCATCTTAAATCTCCAGTACCAATAATAACTGGTCCTAATCTTAATCCTAAACCTGCTCTAGCACCATACATGCTGCTATATGACATAGGAACTGATAATCCTGCCCAAGCAAAATCATAACGAGGAGTTAAGCTAATGCTGGTTGGGTAACGTACCTTTTCAGCATTTTTATTCATTTGGAAACCAATCATTGCGTTGGTGTTCACATAAATATCTTGCCATACGTGGTAATCAACTCCTAAGTTAATGTGTGTTGGAAGGTTCATATAAAATGATCCTTTATCATTAATAGTAGAAGCACCACCTGCTGCAATTAAAGTATCTACATTCTGGTTAAAAGATTCTAACCCTTCTGTATCTTCAAATTGGAATAAGCTTAATACTGCTGAAGGGTTAGTAGCATCAATATTAACATTGAAGTTTTTACTATTAACTGACTTTTCGTATTTCATTCCACCTATATCATTCAAGGCAAAACTTACTTTCAATTTATACTTGTTTTGATCTCTACGCCATAGGTTAGTTTCACCATCCATGTCGTATTTATATTCTTTCCAATTTGGTCTCCACTCATATACAACTCCTAAGTCTAATCCTAAACCTAATTTAGATTGTAAAGAGTAAATATCTCCAAACTGAATATCTCCATTTGGACCTGAACCTCCAGTATACTGACTTGAAGAAGCATCCCAATGTTGATCAATATTTGCAGAATAACCGTAATTAAAATCACCAGAAATACCAGCTAATGTATCATCATTTTGAACGTTATATCTTACTTCATCCGTATATAAATAAAGTGCTCCTAATCCTTGTAAGAATTTTAACTTACCACCTGCTTTTAGAAAGTGCTCTTCCTCATCAAAAACAGTCATAGCGAATCCTAGATTGTATTCAACCCAGCTATTAAAAGAGATATTCACCAACTCATCATTAAAGTTTTGGTTCCATAAATCTTCATACTCTAGTCCGTTTTGAGCTAATGTAATTAGTTCAGGAGAAAGGTGGTCAACGTTAAAAATTGTACGTTGCTTAATTCCGAAGCTAATTGCCATTTTTCTATTAATGCTAATCATAGCATTCAAAATGTCTAAGTTATATTCGAAATAACCTTTACGAGCTTTTCCTTTTGGATTTGCAAATTCAAAAAAGTTACCTGCATTTGAGTTTACAGAATCTCTTGCATCCTCACTAGGAATAATTGCTCCAAAGTTAGGATCATCATTCCAACGTTGCACAGCTAGATCTGTAGTATCGAATGACTGTGTCCACCAATAGGGCATTTTATGCGGATTGAAGTAAATGTGGTTATTGTAGGCGGACATAGATGCCGCACCTAAAGTCACATCAACAACGAAACGACTATCAGCAATATTTGCTGGGTTCAAATCTCCTCCAGATACTCCAGAGTAATTACTTTGCCTATACCCCATAAAATCCTGCGCGAAAATGCTGCTTGAAGATATGGTTAGTAAAATGAGCAGTAAGCGTAAATTTTTCTTCATAACTATGCTTAATTTAATTTATGTGCTTTAATGTTTTGGCCATTAAATGTGTAAAAAGTAAAACTGTCAATTCCATATACTGCTTTACTATTTACGAGATTGGAAAGCACAATTTTCCCCTCTCTGTTTAGCAAATATAAGCTATTATTGGAATTATTGAAAAAAACGTAATGAATCTCAGGTGTTCTTTCGATTCCTAAAAATTGCTGAGCATCTTGCGGTTTAAGAATTTCCTGCGTTAGATAGCCAAATGCATTAAAAAGTACTATGCGGTTTGGTTCCTCGATTAAAAGTGTCGGTTCGTCTAGCATAACCCAACTTGCACCTATTGCATTTACACGTTTATCTAATTTAACAGAGTCGGTATACCCGTCTTTTAAATAGCGATTATAAATGTACTGGTTTTCATATCCTAGCTTATGCAGTACTCCTTCATTTTTACCGGTTACGAAGTTAGATTCATTAGGTAATTTAGATTGCACGGCTTCTCCGAATCTTGGCTCTCCTCTCCTATTTAAAACAAAAAGTTCGTCATTTACTGCTTTAAAGGTTAAAAAGTCTACACCAGCTATTTGCGTATATGCAGCCTCACCAGTTAACGACGCATTTTGATTTTCATTTGCAAACTTCCAACCTGTAACAGTCTCTCCTTTTTCATTGAAACAAATTACTCGATTACCTTCAACCACAAAGAATCGATAGTCATATTTTTGGTCATAATTAACACAAAGCCCTCCAACAATTTCGCCGCCCACTTTCTTAGTTAGCCCTGCAATATTTTTTCCTGTTGCTGTAATTACCATAAATTCTTGCTTGGTAAATAATGCTATTTCAAATTCTCCATCATTTTGCAAATCAATAAACTCGGGGGCAAACAAGATATTACTTTGAAGAGCACGCTCCCACTCTAAAACTCCCTCGTCTGTGTAATTAGCAACTTTAGTATTGTTAGAAATTAATAGCTTTTTCACTCCTCTTTGCATGTATGGCTGAATATGCAAGGGGGTAAAATTGATTGGAAAATCAACCTCCTGAGTTATGCTTTGCGGAACAGATGCCAGTAATGAGGCATTCGTAAATGTTTTAGTACATTTTGTTTTCTCTGTCCAAGTGCCCGTTTCTACCTGAATGGCGTCACCATCATTAATCAACTCAACGTAATGACTGTGTAAAGGTGAAGACATTACATAATGATCAAGAATGGGACTGTTTTCCTCCAATAAATTACCGATCTGAATTTCAGACAAATACCATTGCATTGCTCCCATGCTATTTGCTAAAACATTGAAGTTCTCAAATTCAGTATACAAACTCAATTCTGATTTTAATGCCGGAATAGATTCAGTCCATTTAAAAACCGTTTCAAACGGCATGATTTCGAAATTTTTGACATTAACAAAATTGATTTGAACCGTATCCCCTTTTGCATTCAATGTTTGCTCTTCCAATATCAACCTCAAATCGCGCTGATCATTTTGCATGGCCAACATGATTTCAAAATCACCTTTTTTAAAAATCATTATCCCCTCACTCACCCAACTATACTCTTCTTCCCCTGATTCTCCAAAAAAACTATTCTTATCTTCTAAAAAACGTTTACTTCCATATAAATTAGCAACCTCAAAACTCGCTGGTATTTTTTTGACAAAAGCAGCATGTTCGATTGGGTTCCCTCGTATAGGATCCGCATTTTCATTCCAAACTTTAAACTGTTTGTTATTCGCTAAAATGTAACGATCAATTTGTACACTATCCTTTAAAATAAAGAAATCTGCATTTGTTGCTAAGTAGGTATTTGTTGTAAATTCAGGTTGAATTGGCAAAGTACTTACAACAGTAAAAGTTCCAAACCGCTCTGCGTTATAGGACTGGTTATTTATTTGCAAGGCATTGTTCGAGTACGAGGCATCCACATTCAACACCT
>CAKZPK010000490.1 GCA_937139035.1 uncultured Crocinitomix sp.
TTGCAGTGTTCATGGCCAAGAACATCCTGAGTTATTCGAAATCAAGGAGTTATTTGAGGCCAGCGCCAATGATTTGACCCAACATATGAAAAAGGAAGAATTAATTCTTTTTCCTTATTTCAAAAAACTAGTGCAAGCCGAGCAAGAAGGCACCGCTCTTGTCGCTCGTCAATTCGACACTGTTGAAAGCCCAATTGCACAAATGCACGTAGATCATAATGACGAAGGGGAACGTTTTAGAAAAATTGAGGAATTAACCAATAATTATACGCCTCCTGCAGACGCATGTAATACTTATCGCGTAAGTTTTTCTTTGCTAAAGGAGTTTCAAGACGACTTGCATAAACATATCCACTTGGAAAATAATATTCTATTTAAAAAAGCCATTGAGCTAGAGCAAAAATTAAAGAAATGAGAAAAATTTGGATCGGATTTATTAGTGTAGTTGTACTATCTTTTATTGCGCTAATTTGGGTTGGAACAGAGATCTATCAAACCCAACCACCTATACCTGATCAGGTGGTTATAACAGAAACAGGAGAAACAATTTATACAAAAGCTGATATTCAAACGGGACAAAACGTTTGGGAATCTATTGGGGGAATGGAAGTAGGTTCAATATGGGGACATGGAAGTTATGTCGCACCTGATTGGACTGCAGATTGGATTCATAGAGAGGCGGTTTTTATACTTGATTATTGGGCAGAAAATGATTTTCAAAGTAGCTATGAAAATTTAGATGCGGAAAATAAAGCACGACTAAAGGCTCGTTTAATTGAGGATATTAAAACGAATACTTTTGATCCTGCAACCAAAACAGTTCATATTTCAGAAAGCAGATATGCAGCTATTCAAAGCAATGTCATTCATTACTCTACTATTTTTTCTCAGGGGAATGAAGAGTATGCCATTCCTGAAGGTGCTTTAACGGATTCTGAAAAATTGGAGCAATTAAATGCCTTTTTCTTTTGGACCTCATGGGCTGCTAGTACCAACAGACCTAATCAAGATTATACGTACACCTCCAATTGGCCGCACGAACCTTTAATTGACAATACCATTACTGCTGATTCGCAAATTTGGTCTGGTTTATCAATCGTGTTGTTGATTCTCTTTATTGGTTTACTTGCTTATTATTATTTAAGAAATCATGAAAAAGGAGAGGCAATTTCTCAGCCAGATAAAGATCCATTAGTTGGAATGAAACTAACCCGATCTCAAAAGGCAATTTTGAAATATTTTGTAGTTATTTCTTTATTAATTGGGCTACAAATAGTTTTGGGAATTTTAACGGTGCATTATACCGTTGAAGGACAATCGTTTTTTGGATTTGATTTGGCCAATTACCTTCCTTATTCTGTCACAAGAACTTGGCATACTCAATTGGCAGTTTTCTGGATTGCTGCAACGTGGTTAGCAACTGGTTTGTTTTTAGCTCCAATGATTTCTGGTAGAGAGATGAAATACCAAGTTTTTGGAATCAACTTTTTGTTCATTGCTTTGCTCATTATTGTTTTAGGTTCAATGCTTGGTGAATGGATGGGAATTCACCAATTACTAGATTTAACAACCAATTTCTTCTTTGGTCACCAAGGATATGAATACATGGATTTAGGACGATTCTGGCAAATATTTTTAGGAATTGGGCTTGTACTTTGGGTGGTAATGGTTAGTCGTCATATTCTTTATGCTATCCGCCAAAACAACGAATCAAAAAATTTGCTCATCATTCTTTTAATTTCCGTTATCGCAATTGGAATGTTCTTCTTCTCTGGATTAATGTATGGAGAAAATAGTAGTTTGCCAGTTATTAATTATTGGAGATGGTGGTTAGTTCACCTTTGGGTAGAAGGATTCTTTGAAGTATTTGCAACTGTTGTAATTGCTTTTATCTTCTCAAAAATGAACATCATATCTGCTAAAACTGCAGGTAGAGCATCAGTTGCTTCCGCGGCAATTTTTCTTAGTGGTGGTATTATAGGTACACTGCACCATTTGTATTATTCTGGAACTCCTGTGCAAGCAATTGCTTTAGGAGCAACTTTTAGTGCACTTGAAGTTGTACCATTAACCTTAATGGGCTTTGAAATTAGAGAAAACTGGAACCTTCTAAAAGGTAAAAAATGGATTCAAGCATACAAATGGCCCATCTACTTTTT
This sequence comes from uncultured Crocinitomix sp., assembly GCA_937139035.1. Lineage (GTDB taxonomy): Bacteria > Bacteroidota > Bacteroidia > Flavobacteriales_D > Crocinitomicaceae > Crocinitomix. Next base: position 2,160 of record CAKZPK010000490.1, read on the forward strand.
TATTGCCGTTGCATTCTGGAATTTTGTAGGAGCAGGAGTCTTTGGATTCTTAATTAATCCTCCTTTAGCGTTATACTATATCCAAGGATTAAACACTACAGCCGTGCACGCACACACAGCATTATTTGGAGTGTACGGAATGTTAGGAATGGGATTCATTTTAATGTGTCTTCGCTTTTATTCTAATAAAGCCTGGGACAATAAAAAGCTCAAAAGGGCTTTCTGGTTTCTCAATATTGGATTAGTAGCAATGGTATTGTTAAGCTTGCTACCAATCGGTATTATTCAAGCCTATACATCTATTACGAAAGGATATTCTTTTGCACGTGATGCCGACTTATTGTATTCACCAACCATTCAAACATTAAAATGGTTACGAATGATCGGAGATATTATTTTCTCTATAGGAATCTTTTATTTCTGTTGGTTTACAATCAAAGAGTCTATCCAAAGTTTTAGACAAAAATAAATAAGCCTTATTTAAGGAATATACCCGTTGCAATGATCTGATTTGTAACGGGTATTTTTATTCGTTTTTATAGACTGGGCATAACGAAGGAAATTACGACAATAAATAGCAACCTATTAACACTTCCCAATTCTACAAAGTAGTTTATACCGTATCGATTTAATATATTTGTCAACCTATTAAATGGTGATTATTATGGAAGACAAGCAAATGAACAATTATATTAAGGATGTTTTGAAAAACATGCCAACTGATTGGTTAAACCTAACAACGCACCGTTTAGATATTTACGAGGAAAAATTGGCTAAAACACAGTTCTTAGAGCAGTTTGAAATCCTATTTAATGCAAATGATTCTGATCCTTCTGCATTGAGAGAATTACCAACAGCATTTGATTATATCAGGTTAGGTCACCCATTATCTTGTTTGCTAGAATGGGTAATTGCCAATTTAAACAATTCAAAGGCCGATAATGTAATAAGCTTTTCATCACGCACAATTCCTGTAATGGCCGTGCTAAGAAAAAACTTGTTAGCGAATAAAAACACGCAAATAGCATTCACAGGTACTTTACCTGACTTTTTTAATGCGCAAGTTTTAAAAGATGTTTATGGATATAAATTTGATTTATTACAAGTTGATAAATTAGAAGATGTTTCTGCTATTGATGGAAGCACCGTTTTCATCTCACAGCAAGATGATATTTGCCATTTCAACCTTCAATCTAATGTGGACTTTTTTATAAATATTCATCCACAATTAGGGAGCATTTTATTGGTGAATGGTGAAGAAAATGAAAGTTATATTTCAGAAATTCAGCATGTAAGAAGAAGAGAGACAATTGCAATGACACCTGCAAATTGTCATGCTGTGCTTAATTTACTAGCTGATTCTTCAGCTATTGAAAATACAGATCATAATACGGCAGAGAACAAATTGTCCGTTGTAAATTCAATTCAATCAGTTACCGGTACAAATACAAAGGCTTTAGTTGCATCAAGTGGTCTGTCTATCCAATACGCCATTTTAATGGGCTTAGTTCACCATGCCGAAGAAAATCATAGCGGAAAAGCAATTAAAATTGTTGTTCCTCCTAACTGTTATGGCGGAACGAATGACCAAGCAAGAAGAGTTGCTGCCTGTCTTGACAATGTTGAGGTAGTAGATTTACCAGTTGATGGTGGCAATGATATGGTTCAAAGTATTGACACTGTTTTAGAAAAAATTGCTGCTCAAGATGCCGTTCCATATATTATTGCTGAAATTCCAACTAATCCAAGAGTTGAGGTTCCAGAGTTAATAAAGCTAAAAGAAGTTTTAAGTAGTGAACGTAAAACGGCCAATGGTGCCGTTGCTGTTGATCCTGTTTTTATCTTGGATCAAACATTTTGTCCAAATGTTCACTTTTTAGGTGAAGGAGAAATTTTGTCGACAGTTAGAACAATTTCATTTGCAAGTGGATCAAAATTTCCAAGCGGAGGATTATGCACGGCTGGTTATTGCATTGGAAATAAAATGACTGATGCTTTAATTGATAAAATAGAATTGCATTTACAATTGTGCGATAATGAGGCTACCGCTTTGCAAATAGAAATTTTAGCGAAACAATTGCCCTCAATGCTTGAAAGAATTGAAGGTGCTTATCAAAACACACGTGAGTTTGTAAATTATATTAAAGAAACCTTACCAACATCAAAAATTAACTTTGTGTCTGAACAATTAGCGGAACAAGGATTTACACCTTCGGTTTTTTCTTTAGATTTACCAACAAAAGGAAATACAAACGAAGAAAAAGAGACTTATAAAAGGGCTTTAAATCATAAATTAATTAATTTAATGATTACAGAAATTCCTGATGAAAGTAAATATTGTGTTAGTTATGGTCAGCTTAAAGGTTGTTATTGGACGATACCTGCAACTTCTACTCAAGGAACTACCAAAGAAGGTGATAAAGACTATATAGCAAGAGTTGCACTTTCTGCAAATATGAATCTTGATCTACACAAAAAAGTGTTTCTAAAATTTGTGGAATCTATTTAAAAATAAATAAATCAGTTGTAGAACATAAATCAATTTTACAACTGATTTATTATTTAAATAAGTAATAATTAGAATTAAATCTATTTCTATAGGTTAATTCTCTATTTTTAAATCCTCTATAAAACTTTCAATAGAATTTGCTTTTTCTACAGAAAAATCTCCAATTTTTGTTCTTCTTAAAGTTGATAAATGTGCTCCAGAATTTAAGGCTTTTCCAAAATCGAAAGCTAAGGAGCGAATATAAGTTCCTTTACTACAAACTACTCTAAAATCTACCTTTGGAAAATCGATATTTGTAATTTCAAATTCAGAAATAGTAACAGTTCTTGCTTTAATCTCTGTAGTTTCTCCTTTTCTAGCTAATTCATACAAGCGTTTACCTTCTTTTTTAATTGCTGAAAAAATAGGCGGTTTTTGTTGAATATCTCCAATAAACTGAGCAGTAGTTTCTTTTATGAGTTCTTCTGTAATATGGTCTGTAGCATACGTTTGATCAACTTCTGTTTCTAAATCGTAACTTGGTGTTGTAGCACCCAAAGTTATTGTACCTGTATACTCTTTTATTTGACCTTGATAAACATGAATTTCTT
>CAKZPK010000491.1 GCA_937139035.1 uncultured Crocinitomix sp.
TCTTGGTTTGACAGTCTTTTACAAGCCGAAATTGACACCTCAACTTTAGCTGGTAAAAGAATTGAGATCATGCAAGAATTTGCAGTTTTCAATAGTCCTTCTGGCCCAGATTACGATACACTTTTCGACTTAAATTATGACGGATATTTGGATTATGTAATTGGATATTATGGACAATCAGGAACAGGCCTAAAAAACAGAATTTCTGTACACTTATTTGATCCTAAAAACAATAAGTATCAAGAAGATTCTTTGCTATCATCAATAGCGAACCCTAGTTTTTATTTGAAGGACAAAATGCTAACAGGTTTTTATTTTGGAAATGGAGGCGGAAACGGAGAACAACTGAACTGGATTGATGAAGAATGGATGGTTACCAAAACGATTTCTGCTTGCTCTGTCGACTATCCTGATTCTGCCAAATGGAACATTCATAACCTCATTAGTGGGGATGATGAAATAGTTTTAGACTTATATAGAGGAATACCTTTAAATTCAGTTTTGAGAAATGAATACGCTAAATACTAAGTTCTATCAGAAAAAAAAGCCCAATTATCTGAAGATTTGATATTTTTGAATAACAAAACTTTAAACAATGAATTGGATAAAATCAAACCTCAAATATATTATCATAAGTATTGCCCTTATTATTTCCGCCATTATAGTTTCTGAAAGTCTGCATTATTTAGGGAGCACCTATGAAAATGCTAATTTTTACAAGAAACATGAAACTCAAAACGGTATGGATAAAACTGGATATGGCGTAGATACTTATGAGCAAAATTTAGAAACAGAACAATCTTATTATATCAAAGCCCCTTCTGGCACCATAACGGTTTGGAAAAATGGAGTAACGCATGAATACTCAGGAACAAACATCAAAGCAGCTTACTATCATGTTGGACAGATGTTACGTGTAGATTATGACAAAGGAGATGGTTTAGAATATGCATTTTTTAATCAGCCAGATAGATGGACATTAATCGAATAAAATTATGTCCTTAATTCAAGCGGGAAAAGCTAAATGACAAAAGCACACTTAGGTATTTGGACCAGAATTATAGTTGCCATTATTGGAATATTGATTTTTCAATACAGCATTATTACTTCCTTTTTATGCGTATCATTTATAATGATGTCTGCCTCGTTGCGACTGATTCGAGCGAGTCATCCAGGCACATTTTTTCACAGCGTTATTGGCCTATTTACTGGATTAACATTAGGCATAATCATTTATGCAAGCAGTGTTTTAGTTATTGCTTTAATTCTAAATGATTCTTCATCAGGAAATTTTGCGCATTATTTTGATTCTAATATCAAACGGGGAATGACCTTTGCGCTATTCGCATTATTGTTAATTGCTTTTAACATGATTCTTTGCGCTATTAATTTATTTGTGCAATTTCATACTGAAAACGACCTTATGGAAAACCAATTTGAAAATAAAGCCATTTTTATGACTGGCGGCACTTCTGGGTTAGGAAAAGTAGCCGCCTTGCATGCATTAGCCAATGGTGCACACCTTATTTTAATGGCGCGAAATATAGAAAAAGGGGAACAGCTCCAACAAGCATTTGCTAGCGCATATCCAAAATCAACAGGTAAGTTAACACTAATTAAGGGGAACTTATCGGATTTACAATCAACGGTAGATGTGTGCACGGCCGTGCAAGAATTAAACGTGGAGTTAGATCAAATTATACTGAACGCAGGTATCATGAACTTTGAGCGGAAGTTATCGCAAAACGGAATTGAAGAAACCTTGCAAGTAAATTTACTCGCCCCTCTCCTACTCATTGAAAAATTACACCCTCTACTAAATATTGCAGGCAACTCAAAAATCATTATAACTGCTTCTGCATTGCACCAAGGCAGCATTAATTTTAACGATATTGAATTCAATGAAAATTATAGTGCGTTTAAAGTTTATCGCCAATCAAAATTAGGAACAATATTACTCAGTAGACTACTTACGGACCGGTTTAAAGATTTTGGAATTTATACGCAACATCCGGGCGTAGTAAAAACAGAATTAGGACGAGATGCAGGTTGGTTTTCAAAATTCATATTTTCTTTAATGGGGTCTTCTCCTAAAAAGGGTGCTCGAACTTTAATCTATTTAATGGAAAGTAACACAAAAGACTTGTCTGCAGGTGGTTATTATGCTAAAAAACTATTTACAACAACCACAAAACAAAGTTATGACATGGCAATGGCAGAAGGTTTAATGGAGGTTTGTAAAAAATACCTAGCGCCATACCTAAACGAGAACACAACCGAAGTTAAGCAAGGATAGTGTACTGAAGTTCTTTATTTGATCTTTATAAAAACGTTACAACTCATCTACAAGAGAATAAGAAGGAGTAATTGTAAAATAAGTGGTTTGTTTCTCATCAAAATAAATGCGAGTAGCAACACCCCATTCAAAATCATAGGTTGATACTGATACCTTACCCTTTTTATTCATTATTTCAATCGTCAATCTACCAGATTTAACATTCACAATATTTGCAGTATAATTTTCGTCTGGAATTTTATCTGCATAATGCAATTCGGCGTCTGATTCAATTGCAATAGCCTGCCCATTGCCCATTGCTTTTACATCTTGAAATGAAAAACTTTTAAAAGCATAACCACCTACCTCAGAACTAACTGTTATAAAAGACTTTTTAGGTATTGAATTAGCAGGTATATTAATTGACATTTCTAATTGAAAATACTGTACTAACTGATCCGATTTTTGAATCTTAGAATTCTTTGCTAGAATTAAATTTGAATTTGACTCAACATTTGTCACGCTAAGTAATGGCAATAAAATTAGTAAACTTAAAGTTTTCATAATGCTACTTATAATTTTAAACGAATCAAAAAACGCTTTTATCCGATAATCTTCAGGACAGTGAATTTACTCGGTACCAAATTCAATCAAATTGTAATAAAGCTCCACTCCTTTTTGAATGTCAGTAGTATCCGTATTATCAATCGCTAAATTCTTATAAACAGACTTTATCTTACCAACATTACGAGCATAAACATCATAACTACGGTTAAAATCTATAAACGAAATAAAGTTTTCCTTCTCAATAATTACTGTTGAATCATACACCGTTGAATTAACCGTATGAGGTTGGTAAATGTTCTCATAATAACATTCCAATTCAGGTTCATTATTAAGCGCATTTCCATCCCAAGTTCGATTATACGCAATTGCAAAAATCATTTTGATTTGTCGATCATTTTCTTCGACAACCTCTGCGGTTGAAGCTGTTCTTTTTTGTGTCCACACATCTTGAATAACCCAATCTTCAGATTCATCAGGTCGAACATAACGTTTTAATTTTTGAATCGTATCCCCTTCTCCATCAACCAAAACCTCTGCAATTAATTCTTTAATTTGAAATCGATTGGTATCATGCGCAGGTTCAATCTCTAAATCATGAAAAATATCAACAACATTATAGATAGCGTAGTGTCCAACCTCAACAGGAAAATATTCATAACCATAAATAATGTTGGTATCAACAGGATCTTTTTTGCAAGCCAAAAGACTTGTTAAAACTAAACATATGAAGATTCCTTTTTTCATGTACAAATAAGACGCCGAGTACGCATTAAAGGTTTGTTATGTCATCTTTTTTAACTGCGTGCCATACAAGATAACAAAGAGTATTGCAAATCCCGCCGAAAATCCAATGAAAAACCATCCCATATTTAATCCATGGAAATAGTACACCCAATAACTAACGGATAAAATGCTATAGATAATGTATAAATGATACCCCAACTTTCGCAATTGAAACATTAATAACACCCCAGCTAAACCAAGCAATATTGCAGCTAGGTTAATTACAACCATTGTAGTGAAGTTATTACTTGAGATATAAAGCATTTCAATAGTATCATTTACCATCCAGGAGTTGAACTCAAGAGTTTCTTCCGTTTGACTTTCTAAAAGCACTATTTTTTGAGCACGAATATCTGCCTCTGTTAACCGTCCAGTATTTATTTCTGAAAAAACACTTAACAAAGCAATCGCCATCCATATCCATGAAAGTATACACAATGCGGTCAATCCATTCGGTCTTGCTTTTTCCATATTATTCTATTTAAATGGTTTTAATGAACTGAATTGATTTCTCAATTTCAGGTTGCATAAACTTGTCATTCTCTACGAAAGGTACAATTTTTCTATAGTTTTCTACCAATGTTTCAATCAAGTCACTTGATTTTAAAGGTCTTCTAAACTCTAAAGCCTGTGCACCGTTAAATAATTCGATTCCTAAAATTTTCTCTATATTTTCAACAATTCGAAAACATTTTGTAGCAGCATTAGCCCCCATACTTACATGATCCTCTTGCCCATTTGATGATTCAACAGAATCTACCGAGGCTGGGGTAGCCAATTGTTTGTTTTGACTCACCACAGAAGCAGCAGCATATTGAGGAATCATAAACCCAGAATTAAGACCTGGATTGGCCACTAAAAATGCAGGTAAACCTCTGTTTCCTCCAATTAATTGATAAGTGCGGCGTTCAGATATATTTCCTAATTCAGCCAAAGCAATTCCCATTAAGTCTAATGTAATTGCCAAAGGTTGACCATGAAAATTTCCTGCAGAAATAATTTCGTCTGTATCTGGAAAAATGGTTGGATTATCTGTTACGGCATTAATTTCTCTTTCAAAAATTGTTGTCGCATGCGTTATTGCATCTCTTGATGCGCCGTGCACCTGCGGAATACATCTAAACGAATAAGGATCTTGTACATGAACTTTTTCTTGCTCCATTATTTGACTTCCAGCCAAAATTTCGCGCATGTGCTGAGCCGTTTCAATTTGTCCCTTTTGATTACGAACAGCATTTACATTATGGAAAAAAGGATTCAATCTACCATCAAAACCTTCAACCGAAATAGCGCCAACAATGTCGGCTGTATTTATTAATTGATGCGCTTTCATTAAAGACCAAACACCGTAAGCACTCATAAACTGCGTTCCGTTTAACAAAGCCAAACCTTCTTTAGACTTTAGGGCTAGCGGTTGCCAATTCATTTTTTGCAACATTTCTGTTGCTGTCATTAACATCCCATTTAAATACACATTTCCTTCTCCTAATAAAGGTAAAGACATGTGTGCCAAGGGTGCTAAATCGCCTGAAGCACCTAATGATCCTTGCTGATATACAACTGGAGTAATATCATTATTATAAAACGCTAGCAAGCGTTCAACCGTTTGCAATTGTACACCAGAATGACCGTACGA
>CAKZPK010000492.1 GCA_937139035.1 uncultured Crocinitomix sp.
AACCGCGTAAAAACAAAGGAGTTTATGGATGTTTTTGAGCCCAATTGGCTCACTAATTTCTCCTCTGATTATCAGAATAAGGTTATTTCAACTAGTAATTTAATTGTCTCTAAAAGGCTTCCGCCATTTCCAGAGTTATATGGTTATTTATTGTCAGTACATTCTTTTGTATTAACTAACCAGCCGGAAGAAAGTTTTAATTCATGGCACGCTACAATTGACGCCTTGCTAGAAAGTAAAAAGGTGAAAAAGTTTAGAAACTTTATTGAAATATGTGCCGATTTCTTTACTGATGGTACAATTTATTATTCTACTAACCATATTTGGAAAGTAACTGGTGGTACTTACTTATTCGAGTTTGTAAAGAATAGTCCAAAAATTGAATTTAAAAATGTTGACTTACAGTGTTATGTTGTCAACCGAAAAGCAGACAGAAAATCAAACCCTTATTTTGATAGCACGATTGTTAGAAATACAACAGGGTTATATGAACCTTTAATCAATAAATGGACCGGAAGAGGAGGTACAGTAGATTGGCAAAAAGTAGGTTTAGATCCTGCGCGTAATTATGCTGAAATTACAGATTATATGATGTCGCTTAAAAGCACAAAAGTAGAGTCTGATTCGGCCTTAGTTTATACTGATTATTATGAAACACCTCTTTATGGAACGTTTAGTGATATTGCAAAAAAGATTAATCGTGAGGTTGACCGTGTTTATCCTCAGTTTACATCATTCAGTAAAAAAATTGTAAGAAAAGATATTCTTCCTGAAGTTGATTATGTGGGAGGGTTTGCAATTGAAGGAGCAGATTTTAGTGGAGTAGGGTATGACTCTGAACCAGCTACTGCTTTGTTTTATAAAGATGGAAAACCATTTGTTAAAGCAAGTGCATTAAGAATTAAAGCTAATAAGTCGGTGCTTTCTTCGTCTGAGTGTGAAATTACCATTTACTTAACAGATACAGATTCAATTTTCCATCCAGGTCTAGAGATTCGTTATGATTTAAATTCGCTTGAATTTGCAAGAGGAAAAGAAGGAATTTCGCAAGCCCCCTTTAAAGACTCTTATCACAAGTTAGAGATGTATGTAGACCGTATTATCTGGTCAAAAGATGACCCTAATTTGGACATGGTTTGGCATCCGCTAAGCTCTAGAAAATTTGCCAAGTTTGAGTCTCAAGATTATTTTAACCAAAAGGTTTACAATGAAATTCAGGCAATGAATCAGGTTAATCCATTAGTGGCAATCTATCAATATGCCTATAAATATGATTTGGATGTAATAACAGTGGCTCAGGCATCAGGAGGAATGGGCTATACAAATGAACAAGCGGTACCAATTTTGTTAAAATTAGCCAACCAAGGTTTTATCAATTATAATAAATCTAAAAAGACAATCACCATCCAGCCAAAGCTTAAAAAATATATAGACGCACGTGCTGGTAGAAGTGATTATGACAATATTGTTTTCGTATCCAATTTATTGGAAGTAAAGAAAAAGCCCGCCTTTAATACAGACGGTACGCCTGATAAATCAGCAGCAGCTTATAATGCACGAGCAGACTCTTTGAATAAAAGAAAGTCCATGGTAACTAGCTTTGGTTTGTTGAATATAAAAACATTAGACTTTACATTAAACGAAATTGACCCCATTGAAATTTCTCCAGTACAAAATGTGGTGGTTTTTCCAGAGGAAGGAAACCTTTTAATGAAGAAGAATCGTGATTTCTTGTTTTCTGGAGCTATTATGGCAGGTAAATTCGAGGTGTATTTAGAGGAAGGTGCTTTTGATTATGAAAACTTTAAATTGCATTTACTCGAAGTTGATGCAGGACTATTTCGAGTTGCACCAATTTTCGGAGGTAGTGACCGCTTAATCCCAATGTACTCTCATTTTAGTAAATTAAAAGGGACAATAGAAATTGATCATGCAAGTAACCGTTCAGGTAAAGAAAATGATCGTTTCCATCAATATCCAATTTTAAAATCTAAACAAGATTGTTTTGTTTATTATGATCATGATGCTATTTACAATGGAGTTTATGATAGTTCAGATTTTTATTTTAAAGTTGACCCATTTGATTTTGACAGTTTGGACAATTTTGTGGAACGCTCTGTTAAGTTCAAGGGTGAATTACGCTCGGCAGGAATCTTTCCTGTTTTTGCAGAAGAAATATCTATTCAAGAAGATTACTCATTTGGATTTAAAACTAAGGCACCTGAATCTGGGTTTGATTTTTATGGAGATAATGCCAAGTTTGAAAATGAGATTAGATTAAGTAATGACGGGCTCAGAGGAGCGGGAGAAATCAACTTTTTAACTTCGAACTCAGTTAGTGAAGATTTTGTGTTCTTTCCAGATTCAACAATGGGAGTGTCGCAATATGTCAATAAACCACAAACTGAGAGTGAAGGAATTTCTGTTCCTGATGTAACAGGTAAGGATGTTATTGTGACCTATGTTCCTAAGCAAAAAGTGCTAAAAGTTCGTACAGACAGAAATCCATTAGTATTCTTTAATAAAGAAGCACAAATGAAAGGGTTAACGGCATTAACGGATGAAGGAATGTCCGGTAAAGGACTCATTTACTTTAAAGATGCAGAGTTAGGGTCTAAAGACTTTTCTTTTAAACGTTGGGTGATTGATGCAGATACGTCTGACTTTAACTTATTAGGTAAAGAAGCGGAGTCAGAAGACGGGTTAGAAAACCCATTATCGTTTGATTCGAAAAACTTGAATGCACATGTTGATTTTGAGGAACGTAAAGGAGAATTTAAATCCAATGAAGGAACATCAGTTACTGAGTTTCCAAAAAATCAATACATCTGTTATATTGATATGTTTACATGGTTGATGGATCAAGATGAAATGGAGCTATCTACTGCTGAGACTGGAGATGTTGCAATAGAATCTGGATTAGATTTGGCAGGTTCAAATTTCTTTTCCATCCATCCTGATCAGGATTCATTAAACTTTAAAGCGCCTAAAGCTACATTCTCATTGTCTGAAAATGTTATTTATTGCGAAAAAGTAACCTTCTTAGATGTGGCAGATGCACGAATCTTTCCGGAAGATGAAAGTGTGATTATACGGAAGAAAGCGAGGATGGATCCATTTGAAAATGCAGAGATTGTAGCCAATTTTATTACAAAATATCATAAAATTACCGAGGCGCATGTAGAGGTTTTAGCAAGACGTAAATATGAGGCAAGTGGTAAATATCCATATGTAGATAGTGAAGAAAACATTCAAACCATTTATTTTGAGAATATAGGATTAGATACCGCTTACCAAACAGTTGCAAAAGGTGTGATTGAAGAAGGTGCAAACTTTAAGTTGAGTAGTAAGTTTGATTTTTATGGAGGTGTTGAATTATTTGCTTCAAAACCATTCTTAACCTTTGATGGTGCAACTAGAATTAATCATGATTGTAATCAATTTGCGAGAAACTGGTTAACTTTTAGAACGGATGTTGATCCTAATAATATTCAAATTCCTGTTGCAGGTGGAGACTTGAAAGATTTGGAAGGAAATGGAATTGCGATTGGCTTGGTAAAACGTAATACGGCTGATTCAGATAGTTTGGAGATTTATCCAGCATTCTTATCTGCTCTTGAAAACGAATCAGATCATATTTTATTTACATCTACTGGTGTGTTGAACTATAATGAAGTTGCTAAAGAATTTAGAATTTCAAGTCCTGAAAAATTAATTAATAGAGCAGAGTCGGGGAACTACATAGCCTTGCATATTGAAAGCTGCTCAATGGAAGGAGATGGTTTAGTTGATTTAGGAATTGACCTACCTGGCGTTGAATTTGAAACTTATGGAAATGTAAGTTACAATACAGCAACCAAAGTAACTACCTTAAATCTGTCTGGAGGGTTAGACTTCTATTTTGACAAAAAAGCAATGGAATTTATTTCAAATGCAATTGCTGGATCAGAAGGGATTTCGGGAGTTGATTTAGGCCGTACTACATTTGAACAAGCCGTGCAAGAACAAGTTTCGAAAGAGGAGGCAGAAAACCTAAAAGCAGATTATGCTGTTGATGGTGTTGTCAAAAAATTCCCTAAGGAACTTAATAAGCAAATTTATTTGACAAACCTAAGAATGAAGTGGGATGATCGAGCACTCGGTTTCGTTTCTGAACCTATTACAGGAATTGCAGGTTTAAATGGAGTACCGTTGTTTAAAGATTTTACAGTAAGGTTAGCCATAGAGTACACTGTAGACGGTGCAGATAGAGGAAATAAATTGGGCTATTTAATTGAAATGCCAGGTGGCGATAGACCAGGTAATTACTATTATTTCCGTTTTGAAAGAATAAAAAAGGAAACAGTAATGAGTTTAATTACGAGTGACAAAGCCTTGCAAAATTATGTACTCGAATTAAAAGATGATAAACTCAAGGAAAAAGACTTCTCATATGCCCTCAGAACTAAAAATGCGGCAGCATATTTAAGTACTTTTAGAACCTTCTGGGGAGAATAAAAAATTGAACAAACAAATTAAAAGCTACGCTAATTCAATTTAGGGTAGCTTTTTTGTACTTTAGAAGTTGCGTTTTAATTGAACCTTTATAGCATTTATGCGTACTATAGCTATGGTAGGTAGAAGATTTTCTATCAGGCCAAATAGAAAATGAAATATTATTTGAAATTTATACTACTGCTATTCGCTTGCTGGTCAATGACTAGTACAGCCTTATCCCAAGAAACTTTGGATGAAAAAAAGGTGCGTGCAGATGCCCTTTTTAAGGAGCAAAAATGGAGCGAAGCTGAACCTGTTTATGCGAGTATTATTTCTAATTCTCCAAAAAATCATGATTTAAATTTCAGATACGGTACTTGTTTGCTAAATGGATCAAAAAAAATCGAGGATGCAATAATTCGCTTGCGTTATTCTGTTTCGGGACAAGGAATTGATGCCCGGGCTTATTATTATTTAGGGCGTGCTTATCATTTAAACTATCAATTTAATGATGCCATAAAGCAGTACGATAAATTTAAGCAGGTTGCTACAGCAAACCAATTAAAGGAAATTGATGTAGAGACAGACATTAAAGCTTGTGGATACGGTAAAAGGCTGTTGGCTAATGTCACTGATATGGTGGTGTTAAACAAAACAGAGATTAAGACCGAAACCTTTTATGATCTCTATGATTTGGATGATATTGGGGGACAATTTTTGGTGACCGATATGTTTGAGTCTAAACTGGATAAGAAACGAAATCACCGCCCAATGATTCAT
>CAKZPK010000493.1 GCA_937139035.1 uncultured Crocinitomix sp.
TTGGAGAACTGTTGATACCACTGAATGTCTGATGTAATAAATGAACGTTTCGTATGTACATGCTGGCTAAATGTTTCATCAAACCCCTTTATTAGAACTAAAAATTCAGGATTTGCTGCACAAATTTCTTTTTTGTTAATTCCCCAAAATGGGCTTTCTTCGTCAATTTTATGCACCAAAGTCCATGTAAATGGGAGTAATTCTATGCGGTCTATCTCTAAAGGTAATCTAAAATAATGCTTTTCGATTTCGCCGTTTGGCAAGACTTTGTCCAAAGTTAGAATTAGCTTTGCGGTAACTTCTAACAGAACATTGTCACGTTCATTGGCTAATTTAATTTTGATACTATGCCCTTCTTTATGTTTTGAATAAAGAACATGATCACTAAAAATAATTTTAGAATTAGGTCTAGAAAATCTTCCGTATGCTAAACCTGTGGCTAGTGAGAAGGACAAAAAACCAATAAATGCTTCAATTGTTGCAATAGATTGTGTTGGAAAACCTTTTGGTGAAAGCGTTCCGTACCCAACCGTAGTAAAAGTTTGAATTGAGAAGAAAAAAGTTTGTATAAATGCAGGAGGGCCATCTGGTTGAATTCCAACAATATTTTCACTACCTATTAAATAATAAATGATTGTGAAAATTAGGTTCATTCCTATATATCCGGCAAACAATAATCCGAAAAATCGCAACCATGATATTTCAATCATGTATTTAAAGATGTCGCGAAACCCTCTCTGTCCTCCCTTTTTTACCACGTTGTACGTGCCGTCTCTATTAATGACACGTTTGGTAGGACGTTTGAATTGTGTTCCAATTCCTGGATCTTGAATTTCGTTACCCATACTATAACTAGTGTGTTTTTGTCATGCTTTCAGGTACACAAATAATGAAATCAGCTATTTTTTTATTCCCTTTTTCAAGTTTGCTAATGTCCTTTTGTTCAACAGTGGCAATTGTTAGAATTTCATTTTCGTCAACCTCTTTTTTCAAATAATGTACAATACCTTGGTAGTTATTGGAGTGGTATGCACCATTGTAATGTAAAAAAACAGATTTGTTTGTAGTGTTTAGCTGAATGAAGTATGCCATTGTTGCATCTTTTATGGCTTGTGCTGTAGCCATATTAATACCTCCGTGTCCGTCCATTGCGCTCATTAAATCTTTGTAACAAGTAACAGTGGAATCAAATGTAAATTTATCTAAAGGCACAATATATGATTTTGCCAAATCGGATAAATCATTTAATGAATTAATTCCTTTTTTATAAACCATGTTCGCATAGCGCCGCGGAATATTAGTCGCAATAAACTTTAGATGATGTTCTTTGGCATATTCTACTAGCGGTTTATAATCAGTATTGTAATTGGGCCATAATCTAACTTCGTTTTGAAAGTTTTTTGAAGAGATGAGATCATTCAAGTATTCATCTAAGATAAATTGATTGTCTGCCTCAAACATTTCTGCGCCTAATACTAATTTCTTTTTATGAACAGCATGCAATTCTTTTGTCAATTCAAATTGCAACCAATGACTTATAGGGTTGTTATGGTATTCTCCAAAAAAGATATATTTTTTAGTTGCACCTTGTTTTACCACTTTTTTAAAGTCAATGGAGTTACCACTCTTAGTGTATATTTGAAAAGCTTTAGTGTTTCCTCCAAACGAATTAGATATGATTAGAAGAAAAGAAAAAGTGAGCATTAAAATTGCTTTCATATTCATTTTTTTAGTGCCGATAAGCGTTGCTGCGTATCATGATTAGCTACATTGTAAAATTACTGCTTTTAAATCAAAGAAGTCCTAAGAGGTGGAAAATTCTACCATTTGAAAAGGACAAATAAATAACACAGGGAAAAATAATCCAAAGCGCGACTAATCTGCCAATTGAGAAATTTATTGTTGGGCGTTTAAAGCGTAATAATAGAGCAGGAATGAATAGGCATATTTGTAAAAAAGGAAAGATGTAGTACACAGAACCGTATGAATAAAACTCAAGGGTTTTATAATTCGCAAATAGTTTCGATTGAATACTGTGGTCAGATGGCCAGGTGTTTTTGTTTACATCAATTGATTCGTCAATTATACTGATAGATTTCAAGTCTTTAAAAAATAGACCATAATTTAGCTGAATAGGAGGGAAGTCGTTTTCCCAGAAGCGTGATTCATTGATTTGAAAAAGTTCTCCGTCAATTTCAATTGTTTTGGGTAAAAAGCTATAGGCCGTAAATTCTGGAATTGCTCTTTTTTTTCCTGTAACAAAATAATCTGCGGTCAATAGAAGTCCGAATATCAATGAATAAATTGCGAGTGCTTTAAAAGCTCTCCAACGCCACCCTGTTGTTATTTTTTCGTAATAAAGCGCATCCTTTTCTTTTTCAGAATCGCGCATTTTTTTAAAACGTTCTTTGGCTTGGCGTATTTTTTCTTGTCGGGCCTGTTCAGTTGATTTACTTTGAGCTTGCGGAGTAACTTTCTTTTGTTGTCCTGTTAAAATTTCATAAGCCTCTGTAATTTCTATAAACTTGCTTTGCGCATCAGCTGACGGGTTTTTGTCAGGATGAAATTGCATGGCCTGTTTCCGGTATGCTTTCTTTATAATATTTTGATCTGAGGTAGGGTCAATTCCTAAGATCTTAAAATATTTAGAGTTTTGATTCAAATTTTGATTCTGTTACACCAGTTGAAAATATAAAATGACAAGACTCCCTGGAAAAATAAGTAGGAGGCAAAAATACCTCATAAAAGTAAACCAAGCTGCCTGTCGTTTCAGTAAAAATACTAAAAGTGGGATAAGTAACATGATTTGTAAGTAAGGAAACCATTCAAATATTGAAATCCATTCATAAGCAATGAACCGTTCGCGGTCACCTAAGGTATGTGCATCAAACTCAATATACTTGGCTTTCCCGAAAAGTAATGACTTTGTTAAAGTGAAACTTTCAAAATCAACACTTACAAAATCTTTATAATATGGGGTAAAGGTGTCGTTACCAATAATAACTATTGCATAGGCTTTTGAGTGGGGAAGACGCTCGTGATAAAACGAACCATTGGGTACTTTAACTGTTTCTCCGTCAACAAAAGTATCTATTGTAGCAACAATACCAATAGCGAGACAAAAGATGGCGCCAACAAGGAATAATGTCCATTTTTTACCTGTAGTTACGTTTTTATAATAAGCTGCATCTTTGGCTTCTTCTGCTTTCTTTTTGGCAAGCATTTCTGCAGCTCTTCTTAAATGCTCTTTTCTTTTTTCTAAATGATTCATAATTTTGAGTATTGCTAATTTTTTTAGCAAAATAGCAATAATAAACGAATTTATATAGTTGTGATAAAAAAAAACCGTTCCAGCTAGGCTAGAACGGTTAATACAATATATAGGAAAATTTTTAAATTATTTTACGGCGTCAACGACAGCTTTAAACGCTTCAGGGTGATTCATTGCTAAATCAGCTAAAACTTTTCTGTTTAATTGAAGACCTTTCGCATGTACTTGTCCCATGAATTGAGAGTAACTCATTCCGTGTAAACGTGCACCTGCGTTAATTCTTGCAATCCAAAGTGCTCTAAATGTTCTTTTCTTTTGTTTACGTCCTTCGTAAGCGTAAACTAACCCTTTTTCAACTGCATTTTTTGCAACTGTCCAAACGTTTTTTCTTCTACCAAAGTATCCTTTGGCAAGTTTCATTGTTGATTTTCTGCGGGCTCTTGATGCTACCGCGTTCTTAGCTCTAGGCATAATTTTAAATTTTTTTGGTGGTTAGTGTCTCAACTTAATGGGCTCTTAGTGACTAAACACCGGGTAAATAATTTAACCATCAATTCACACAAGGTGAATTAGATACATAATTGTGTTTTAATACTTGCAACATCTGACTTGTGGACTAATCCAGCTTTTGTCAATTTTGCTTTTCTTTTCTTTGACTTTTTAGTCAAAATGTGACTTTTGAAAGCGTGCTTTCTTTTAATCTTTCCAGTACCAGTCGTTTTGAAACGTTTCTTAGCACTAGCCTTTGTTTTCATTTTAGGCATCTTCTTCTTTTTTATCATCCTCAACTTAACGTGTCGGATGGTTACTCCTATCTATTGTATTATTTTTTCTTCGGATTGATCATCATGATCATCTTCTTTCCTTCTAATTTCGGCATTTGCTCTAAAGAACCATATTCTTCTAATTCTTGCGCAAATTTCAACAACAAAATTTCACCTCTATCTTTAAAGACAATCGTACGTCCTTTAAAAAATACATAAGCTTTCACTTTAGCACCTTCTTTTAAAAACGTTTTCGCGTGGTTTAATTTAAAGTTAAAATCATGCTCCTCAGTATTAGGACCCATACGAATTTCTTTAACGACAACTTTGGTTTGTTTCGCTTTCAATTCTTTTGAACGTTTTTTCTGCTCAAACAAGAACTTCTTATAGTCAATTATCTTACAAACCGGTGGATTAGCATTAGGTGAAATTTCCACTAAGTCTAAGTCCGCAGCTTGTGCTTTCGCAAGTGCGTCACGAACTGACAATAATTCTGCTCCTTCTTCACTAACAAGACGTACTTCTCTCGCTGTGATTTTCTCATTAATTTTATATGGCTCTTCGCGCCTTCTAAAATTTCTACGGTTGTTATTTC
Organism: uncultured Crocinitomix sp.; assembly: GCA_937139035.1. GTDB lineage: Bacteria > Bacteroidota > Bacteroidia > Flavobacteriales_D > Crocinitomicaceae > Crocinitomix. The sequence goes on from CAKZPK010000493.1 coordinate 4,631, forward strand.
TTCTTTTAATTGCTATGGCTTTGTCCTCCCAATAATTTTATTAATAATTAATTTAATTCTTTGTCTATTTCTGTATTTATGAAAGAGACAAAATCGCCCAACGACATTGTTCCAGTATCTCCATCTCCTTGTTTCCGCACAGCAACTGAGTTGTTGGCTTCTTCTTCCGCTCCTACAATAAGCATAAAAGGGATTTTATCTAACTCATTGTCCCTTATCTTTTTACCTATTTTTTCGTTTCTATCGTCAACGAATCCGCGAATATCGGAATTATTTAGAGAATTCAAAACTTTTTTAGCGTAATCGTTGTGTTTTTCACTGATTGGGAGAATTGCAACTTGTTCAGTCGTTAACCAAAGAGGGAACTTTCCTCCACAATGTTCAATCAAAACAGCAACAAATCGCTCCATAGATCCGAATGGTGCACGGTGAATCATTACGGGGCGGTGTTTCTCATTATCTGCTCCTGTATATTCCAATTCAAAACGTTCTGGTAAATTGTAATCTACCTGAATCGTACCCAATTGCCATTCTCTATTTAAAGCATCACGCACCATAAAGTCTAGTTTAGGGCCATAGAATGCAGCTTCGCCATATTCAATAACCGTATCAAGGCCTTTTTCTTCAGTCGCTTCTATAATAGCTCGTTCGGCTTTCTCCCAGTTTTCATCAGATCCAATATATTTATCAGGATCTTCAGGATCACGTAATGAAACTTGCGCTCTGAAATTCTCAAATTTCAATGTTTTGAATATATAGAGTACTAAATCAATTACGTTTTTAAATTCTTCCTTTACTTGTTCAGGCATACAAAATAAGTGGGCATCATCTTGCGTAAATCCACGTACACGAGTTAGTCCGTGTAGTTCTCCACTTTGTTCGTAACGATAAACAGTACCAAATTCAGCATAACGCACAGGTAAATCTTTATAAGATTTTGGTGATGCTTTATAAATCTCGCAATGGTGCGGGCAGTTCATTGGTTTTAGCAAAAACTCTTCGCCTTCATGCGGTGTTGTAATCGGTCGGAATGAATCTTCACCATATTTAGCGTAGTGACCAGAAGTTACATACAAATCTTTATGACCGATATGTGGTGAAATAACACCTTCATAACCTGCTTGGCGTTGCGCTTTTTTTAGGAAATTTTCTAATCTTTCTCTTAAGGCAGCTCCTTTTGGTAACCATAATGGTAATCCTTGTCCTACTCTTTGAGAAAAAGTAAACAAGCCCATTTCTTTACCTAGCTTACGGTGATCACGTTTTTTTGCTTCTTCAATCATGTGCAAATACTCCGTTAGCTCCTTGGCTTTCGGAAAAGTGATTCCGTAAATACGTGTTAATTGCTGACGGTTTTCATCTCCGCGCCAATATGCTCCAGCAATTGAAGTTAATTTTATTGCCTTAATAAAACCAGTGTGTGGAATATGTGGTCCACGACATAAGTCAGTAAAGTTTCCTTGCGTATAAAAGGTAATAGTGCCGTCTTCAAGACCGTCTATTAACTCTAATTTATACTCATCATCCTTATCCTTGAAATAAGTAATGGCATCTTCTTTAGAGATTTCTTGACGAACATAACCGTTTTTTTGACGAGCTAGTTCAATCATTTTTTTCTCTATTGCAGGTAAATCTGCATCAGTAATATGGTGTCCTCCTAAGTCTATATCGTAATAAAAACCATTTTCAATAGACGGTCCAATTGCTAATTTAGTTCCTGGGTATAGTGTCTCAATAGCTTCCGCCATTAAGTGTGCAGATGAGTGCCACATGGTGCTTTTACCATCCTTGTCATTCCAGGTTAGCAATTTTAGATTCACATCTTCATTTAAAGGAAGAGTGGCATCTATTACTTCTCCATTGGCTTCGGCAGCTAATACATTTCTCGCGAGTCCTTCGCTAATGCTTTTTGCTACATCTAATGCTGAGCTACCTTGCTCATATTCTCTAATACTACCGTCGGGTAATGTTACTGCTATCATTGTTGCTTCTACTTTCAAGGAATTACACAAAATGCGTAATTCAGTGCAAAAATAAAGAAAACCCAAAGAATTTCTCCTTCGGGTTTCTAAAATTTAATTAATATTTATTCTTTAGTTCTTATAACCCATCACGAGGACAACTGCGCCTCTTTCTTTCATGGTCGGTTTTTTATTTATTGCTCCAGGTACAGGAGTAATGATATAATCAACGAAAACACGCTTTAGTCTTCCTTTAGAATTCTTTGCGGCACGATAAGTTTCATTTAATTCAGAAGATTCAACAAGTACATTTTTGCCTTGTAAACCATCTAGTGTTTTTAATAAAATTCTATCGCCTTGTGTTTTATCCTTATCATAAATTTCAACAGTAATGTCATTAGGTAATGACTTACCGTTAAAAGAAAAACGATAATCAGTATTATTGAATAGGTAAATTTCAACCTCTTTAACCTGCTTATATGTTTTAAAATTGAAATAAGTTACCTTAGAACCATCAAAACGGTAAGGTTTTAATTGTGTCTTTGCTTCGGCTTTTTGAGAAGCAATATTTTCTTTAAACTCTGTAAGATTTGAAGCTGTTTGAGCAAATAAAATTGCAAAGCTGAATAATCCCAGAAGTGTTAATGTCTTTTTCATAAATCAATTAAATTTATCCGTTTGTAATTTTATTTCTAAGCGTCTTAATCAGTTCACTTAATACCCCATATTCTTCTGAGGTTAAAACCAATTCTTCAGCATCTGGGTCTTCGTAGTAATCATTAACGGATTTAAATTCATCAAATGTATTTTGGATACTTTCCATATCTGCAATCAACCATTCAATATCCATGCCAGCATTTTTAGGGTCATTCAAACCTTTAACAATGTTGCCTAAAATCGACATTTGTTCCGCTATTTGTGTTCCAACTCCTTCTTTTTCAGGGTTGTTCTCAAAGTCATATACTCCTAAATACATTCCTTCAGTCCAAGCTCCAGCAAAATGAACAGCTTGTTGGTGCTGCATGTCATTTTCATCCATATACGACTCTGTGCGTTCATGAATATCAATCATTAAAATTTCAATTGAATCTTTGTCCTCAATATTTTTATCGAAACGATCCATTAAATCTTTATTCTCGAACACTGCTTCCATGCCAATTTTTTCAGCTAAATCAGTAATCACCTGAAGGTATTTTCTTCCTTCATTGGATTGTTCGTTTAAAACGCAATAAGCCATGTCAGCAGAGTATACACCGAAATTTAGCATTTGCTTTAGTTCCCCAGTATAATTATCTACAATGTCCGTTTTGTTCGTTGCATCTGAATTATAAGCCAAACCTGATTTCTTAAAAATACTAGCTACTTGCAGTGGAGAAGGTAAATGATAATCCACCTCTGGAGATTCAAATAGGTCTTCAAAATCTTCGTCAGTAACAGCCTCAGTTGTATCCACAACATTTAACTCATTTGTGTCATCTTGGTTTTCACCGCCACAAGAGAGCAATAGGGAGGCTGCCGATACAGTAAAAAGG
>CAKZPK010000494.1 GCA_937139035.1 uncultured Crocinitomix sp.
TGTTTAGAAAATATGGTTGTTGTGTATGGAGGAGAACATCAAAAAGTAAAACGAATAATCATTAATAATAAGTCCTATTTTGAGGTTAGCAAACGCGTAAAAGAAAACTACTTATATCAAAAATCTACCGGAACATTATCTACCACTGACATTTCTAAATTAAAACATTACCACAAGGGCAAATGGTTTGCTCAGAAAAACGGAAGTAAAGAGTGGGCCTTAGTGGACACCAACCTTAACGCAGTTACTCCATACGAATTTGATTTTGTTTACCCTTTTAAAGATGGTTACGCCACCATAATTATAAAGGGGAAAAAGAGCATAATTGACACAGACGGAGGTTCAGTTTTGCCATTTTACAAATCAAAACGTATTGAACCTCTTGGCTTTGAACGTTACGCATTAGTAACCTCAAAAGGAATGACTGTGATTAACATAGCAGGAGACACATTAATTGATGCCACTAACTGTAAACGTGTAATTGAATCTACGGCAGATTATCTGGTTTATGAAGAACGCGGAAGAAGACTTAACATTCTCAATTTCAAAAGTGATATTCGTACACCAAAAAACAGTTCCATTCTCTCTTACTCGTTGAAAGACGAAGTAATTTTGGTTCAAAAGAACGGTAAAAAACGTCTTTTTTCACTTATAACAGGCAAGTACATTAGCAAACCACTGGTTAGCATTTTAAAAATAGGTGAAGGCACTATGATTTATAGAGGCAGCAATGGACTATTGGGCTTTCAAAATTTGCAAGGCGACACGCTTTGCCAACCTCAATTTAAAAAGTTAGATCCAATAAAAAATGGTTGGGCATATTGCAAAAACAAGCGTAAAAGAGGAATTGTAAATGCTCAAGGTAAATACTTTTTTGAAGACAACGTTTTTCGTGTAGGGCAATTGGATGATAATTTGACGTTTACCACGCGAGCTGGCATGGGTGTTATTAACCCACAAGGAAGTATGATTATCCCACCCGAATATGTCAAAATTGAGCGTTATAATTCTAGTTTTTATAAGGCTACTAAAAGAAATACGACTTGCGACCTTTACACGTGTGACGGTAAAAAGCTTAACGACAAATCTTACAAAGACATTAAAGCTATTAGTGCAAACTCACTAATTGTAAAGCACCGTGGGTTTGACTACCTCTACAATGGTGTATTAAATAAATCACTCTCTTTTCAAAATATACGCCCTGTTTCCAACGACCTATATTTACTTGACGAGAATAGTCATGTAGGCATGTACAATGCAAGCGGAGAGATTATTGTACCGTTGCGTTATCACAAAATTGAAATAGTTCGCGATCATTTACAAGTGAGCTTTTTTAACTCATTCGGTTATTTCGACTATAACGGCAAAGATCTGGCCGACCCACATTACAAGGCAGAAATTAAATCTTAGAGCAGAACTTAATAGTCAGGTTCTGCAAAGCTAATTTGCCCTTCCCGCTCATAAAACAACCATTCGTTGAGCAAATCCAAATAACCTAATTGAATTGCATTCGATTTAACCATATAACGTTCACCATCAAAAACAGACTCCAGATAAATAAAATAATGCACTTGTATTGAATCGGTTATAGAAATGGTTGATTTTTCAGGATCAATTTGCAACCAAAAATTGTTTGAATCCTTTAACAATGGCTCGTTATAAATAGGATCCGTTATTGATTCTTCAAGGTTGTTAAATGGCAATTGATAAAAACTCTTTTTAATCAATTCCTCATAGGTCAATTCCAATTCAAAAACCTCTAGCGGATTTATACTTATTTGGCCTAACCCAGTACCACAGCCCCAATTCTCACACAATCCAACAACAGTGTCTGGTAATACTAATTGTGTCCAGCCTGCATGCATAAAAAAGTAAGAAGCATCCACATCAAAGTTCAAGTCACTCGGTCTATATCCAGTAAAATATTTTGGAGTCATGGCATTATTTTCAAATCGAAAATTATAATTACCGTTAGGCAATGGAGTAATTTCATAAACGACATTAGGATCTTGCTCCCCCATCTCATTCACATGCCTACTATCATAATCAATTACCTCAGCCAATACATGACCACGCGTAATGTTTAGATCAACCATGACCAATATCAAAAGAAACAAACCTATTGAAAGACTAATAATTAAAAATCTCCGAATCTTTTTCCAAAGCATGTTTTAATTTAGTCAAAACAGGGCATTTAACGAACTCTTTGTGATGAAGTGAGTCTATCACCTATTCAGCACGTTTAGAATAAAATTAAGACGCCATTTCTAACTTATCTGTAAGATCTTCACGCAATTTTGCCTTTGCTCTAAAAATAATCACCCATACATTATTTACAGTAATGTCGTATTTATCAGCAATCTCTTCACAGCTTATTTCATGAATCAAACGATCAATAACTATTGGAATCCATTTTTTTGGCAAAGAATAGATGCTATTGAACAAAATTTCTCTTAATTCTTTAATCTCGTATTCTCTTTCACCATTTCTGTACACACTTTGAATGTTGTTTTCAAAACCTGTATCAGAATCATCCGATTTTTTTTGATAGGTAGAAAACGGAACCGTTTTACGATTTCCTTGCATTCTCCAAGTATCAATAATTTTGCGTTTTAAGATTGAAAACAACCACGTTTTAATGGTAGACTTTCCTTCGAATCTTTCCAACGATTTTAATCCAGCCAAAAAAGTATCCTGAACCAAATCTGAAGCCAGATTAGGATCTTTAACTCGAGAATAAGTGTAGCTATAAAACATAGATGAATAATTTTCTACCCAATTGTTAGCGTTGATTTCCAGTGTGTCCATTTGTTTTAATTTTAAATCTTAAACCAAGGAGACAACCCCTTTTAATTCTCGCCTCCTTGGTGTTCTGTAAGCGCAGAATAAGTAGTTGAAAGTCCTGCGGTTTTAATACAAAACAAAGTACGTCCATAAAAATCACGAAAAGATCACGAAATGTTCAACAAAGTCACAACCAAGCACTAAGTACGGTAGTATTATTGAAATCCTAACAAGAGTTTTACTGAGAAGCCTGTAAAAACATGGGAGAATAATAGAGGCTATTTAGCCATTGGAAGATCAAAATAAAATGCTGTCCCTTTATCCAATTCACTTTGAACATTAATTTCAACCTCATGCAATTCCAAAATCTTTTTCACAATGGCCAAGCCCAATCCAGATCCTTCTTTAGTATTCCCTTTTATTTTTTTGAATCGATCAAAGATAAACGGAAGCTCATCTTTAGGAATACCAACTCCAGTATCTTGTATTTTGATACTTACCATACCATTGGATTCATTTTCATCAATCACAACTGAAATAGATTCGCCATGTGGAGTATGTTTAAGCGCATTGTCCAGCAAGTTTTGAAAGACGCGATCAATCAAAGCAATATCAGCATAAATAAAGACATCCTTCTCCACGTTTTCAATGGTTAGTGAAATCGATTTGCTTTTTGCCAATAGCTCGTACTTCATTATAATATCAGACAACATTTGACTGATTGAAAAAGTTTCACGATTGGTTTGGATTTGATCAGACTCTAATTTCGAGATTTCGAATAGATCATCTACTAGCTTTATGACACGTTTAGTACTGCTCAAAATAACCTCAGTATATTCTTTCTTTTGCTTTTCATCCAATTGCCCCTCCATTAATAAAAGCGTTTCGGCATAACCATGAATAGCAGTTAAAGGTGTGCGCAAATCATGCGAAACATTGGCGATTAATTCCTTCCGCAATTTATCAACAGATTTTAGCTCATCAATATTTTCGACTATTGTATCTGCCATACTATTAAAGTTACTGGCCAAGTCTGAAAATTCACCTCTTGTTTTAGTTTTAATTCGTGCTTCTAATTTCCCTTCTCTAAACTCACTCACAGTGGCCATTATTTTATTGAGATTTTTTGTCAGCAACCAAATAATTAACAACCCAACTAAAAAGGTAAGCACTAGTGTAACTAATATTGATTTTAAAGCCAAACTCCACCCAAAACCACTTGCTAAACTCTCTGAAACCGTTGCTAATTCTTGACTGGCCAAAATCACATACATATACCCCATGTGCACATCATCACTATACACTTGAGATGCTGAAAAGACTTTAAACACACCTGGGTTTCGAGGATCTTCTCCTTTAATAAACGCTGATGTATCTTCAATAAATGTGTGAATAGGATCTAAACCAACTTTCTCTAACTTCACTTCTCCAAAGGGAGCAAAATAAGATAGAATTTCTCCTTCTGTATCTAACAAATAAACCTCAACAGATGGGTTAATGATCATTACATTATGAAAGAAATGCTCTAGCTCTTCCTCATTTGGAACACCGTCTTTAAAAGGTTCTGTTTCATGCGCGACTCGGTCTGCCAATTTACGATTTAACCGTTGAGACGTTTCTTGAGAATACTCGATTGATGCATCTCGGGTAATGTAGATATACATTACTGCAAAACACATTAAACTAATTAAAAAGAAGAAGGATAGTCTCCAAAACAATCCGCTAAATAGATTTTTCATTTGTCAATTATTATTGTCCGTAAAATGGACTAAAGTTCATCATTGAATTTATAACCTACTCCCCAAGAGGTTAATACAAACTCGGGTTTAGATGGATTTTTTTCGATTTTATTTCGCAACCGATTAATATGCGAATTCACTGTGTGTTCATATCCTTTAAAATTGTATCCCCAAATTAGGTCTAACAATTTGGACCGGCTAAAACTCACCCCAATATTTTGAACTAAAAGGTAGAGTAATTCAAATTCTTTTTTGGTTAAGTCAACAGATTCTCCATTAAGGGTTACCTTACGCTTATCAACATTAATTTCTAAGTTTTTAAACGTGTATCGCTTGGTTTCTCCCTCATCAATTGGCTCTGCAAACCGACGAATAGTTGCACGAACTCTCGCCAAAAACTCGCGAATACTGAATGGCTTTGCGATATAATCATCTGCTCCGGATTCTAGCCCTAAAACCAGATCAATTTCCTCTGTTTTAGCAGTTAACATAATGATTGGAACGGTATATTTCTCCTGTCGTAACTTTCGACATAAATCCATCCCGTCACCATCTGGCAACATAAGGTCTAACAATATCAGTGAATAATTTTCTTTCTCAATTGCAGCCATACCATCAGCCAACGTAGCTCTATGGTCTACTTTATAATGGATGTTCTTTAAATGAAGAACAACCAAATCAGCAATGGTTTGGTCATCCTCAATCAATAATACCTTTATGTCCTCCATGGCACAAAATTATTGAAATACTATCACAAAAGTTTCACAAATGAAATTATGCGGAGAATGACAGGTAGATACAAGCAGTTTGTAAGCCTTATATTACAACGCTTTTTGCGCTTGAATAAGGTGTCTTTGATTATGATAAATTAATACACGAAAAGTATCTCCTAATCGCAATTTTATCATCTTACTGATGCTTACTCTAGTTTTTGTTTTCTTGAGGTTAACATTTAATGAGCGCTCTAAAATTTCAAGCAACTCTTCTTGTTGCGCAATAAATTCATGAATGGTAGCGATAGACAATACACTTCCTGATGCATTCATATCTTTAAGTGTCTTCATTTTGTTCAAATTCTCTTTTGGCTGAAGTAATTTGGCAAAATAATTTCCCAAAACACCACTTTTAAATATAGCTGTAGAAGAAACCTTTTTAGCCGTTTTCAATCTTTTATTAATTTCAGGCAAATAATAACCTCCATAACGGTTTAAATGCTCAATACACTCGAGTGCACTCCAACTTTCTGCAGAACTTTTTTGATTCAATTTTTCAATTGATACTTCTTTTAATCCCTGTGCGATTACAAGGTTTTCAATGGTTCGCGTTTTAAGATCTTCGATTAATTCCTTATTGGTCAATTTCATTTGAACTTTATTTGATACAAATGTCGGGGATCAAAACAAAATAAACCTTGATTTGAATCAAGACTTTTTTATTCTTGAAAAAGTTTCAGGTGTCATTCGAAGATAGGCGGCAATGTACTTATTTGGAATTTCTTGAAACAATTGCGGGCTGCGTTTAAACACTCGGCGATACCTTTCCTGCGGAGAAGAGGTGAGTAAATCAATCTCTCTTTCCATTTGTTGAAAAACTAATTCTCCCAACAAGTCCTGCCATAACAGTTGATTCTCTCGAGAAGAATTAACCAAATCCATAAATTCATCTTTAGAAACAACTTTTAGTTCTGCCTTTTTTAGTGCTTGAATATTATAGGCTGAAGGTTGATCTTTTATAAAAGAATCTAAGGCTCCAAAAAAAGAATTTTGATAACCAAAACGAATGGTATGTTCTTCTTTTTCATCTAAATAATAAATGCGTAAACTACCGCTTAATACTAAGTATAAATTGGAATCGATTTTACCATTACGATTTAAATACTCATTTCTTTCAAGGACAAGGTCTTCTTGCCAAAGTTCCTTTTCTTCAATTTGAATAAGCAGTTCTTGCAGTGGATTCATAATTACTGCAAATATAAAGTATTAATAAGCATAATAACCCGCACTTGCAACTCTAGAAACCACATGCGCGTCTAATGTGCTAATTGCTGATGTAAAATCTGAAATAGAATTTAAGAAAGAGTAATCAGCTGTTTCTGCCTCAACAGATTCTTGAATAATTGCCTGCCAAGTAACATAATCATTCTGCACCTTAGAAGTTTCAAAAGCTCCCTCAATAAAATCAATGATATGCGATTTAAAAGTATTTTCATATTCAGTTGTGTTATGAATATAACCAATCAATGGCCAGTCAGCATCACTAATATCACTGAACTCAAAAGACAGTGCTCCCTCAGCTTTCCCTTCTTCAAACGCCTCGTTATTATCCCAAGGAATCCACTTAATCAAACCATCTGCAGGATCATTATAGAGATAATAATTATGTGTCATTCTGCCATAAGTATCCCAATTTTGAATGGTAGTATTCACCGCCAACCATTTTAAATAACCGTCTACATCAAAAACAGATTCCAAGGCAGTTTTCCACGCTTCCTCATCTGATGTACGCAATGAACTGTGCAAAGCATCATACAAAGCTTGAATATCATCTCCTCCTGTTCCTCCATTATTTTTATTCGCAAAATCTGTTAGTGTAAAACCGTCCTGTGCAAAGCTTGCGCCCTCATCTTCTGGTTTATAACAATTACCCGTGTTACTTGAAAATTGTTTTTCTAAAACGGTTTCAAAAATAACCTCCAACCCCGTATACAATCCAAAATAGACAGGACCTTCTCCATAATCAATATACAACTCATAAAAAGCAGATTCAGGAGCAGCAACACCAAATTCTCTAAACAAATCCGTGGCTACTTTTTCTCGCATAAAAGAGGCATCATTATAATTGCTACTCAAAGATAAATCTGAAAACCCATAACAGGTTTGTCCTGTAATTTCTGGAAACTCATCTGCATAGTAATCAAATTTCACTCTAAATGGCAACTTCCCATTTCCTGCTTGATAACCACTAGACAAACTTGAATTCCCTTTGTAACGAATCCCTACATTGTACCATTCTTTGTCATTAAAAAACCAACTACAAGGAACATAAGCAGGAGTTTCTTCGGCAAAATCTCCGCCACCGCCACCAGTTGTCGTTCCTCCACCAGTGCCACCACCACCAGGACCACCGCCGCCGCCAGGACCGCCACCAGTATTTCCGCCACCAGCACTACTTGTTCCACCATATAGGTCCTTAATATTATTAGACATAATCGTCCAATAACGAGGATCAATAACAATATCTACTCGATTTACTTGGTTTTGGTTAAACACAGTAGCGTAATCAGGCGTTGCTGTTGAGGCATGCGTCGTAGAGCTCCAATCTTCTAAACCTGTTCCTGAAACAACAATGGTTTCTTTATAACAAGATGAAAAAATTAAGCTGCAAGTCACTATAACTATTAATATTTGAAATCTATTCTTCATCTTATTTCTTCTTTTTAATTTTAATCGTATAAACATAGCCTAAACCTACAATTGAGGTTGTTTTAGGATAGGATGCAAAAACTTCTTGCTCAAGGCTGTAAAACAATTTTAACTTACCAAACTTCTTGAAATCATAAGCAAGTGCTGCCGTAACTCTCAATTTATCAAAGAAAGGCAAGGTATACTTTTCGTATTGATTAAACATTTCTACGGATAAACTAGGCTCCAAAGGAATTTTCTTAATATTGTAACTTGCTTTGGCTCGAAGCCTAAAACCGTGTTTGAAATAATCTCCATCCGCACTTGTTACGCCCAATTCATTTCTAAACTGATACCTCAAGCGATAATTGAATGAAAAACGTTTCAACTTATGTTTGAAAGCAACATCCACGTTAATTCGATAATGCGGAGCGTAGCCATTTTCCTCTTCATTATATTGAGAAAATCGAAATGCAGTTCCAAATTCGATGAATTTAAAAGGGCTGTAACCAATTCCCAAATTGGTGAAGTATTGATCTATTTGTGTCGAGTTTTTTTCTAATCGAAGTCCCTCACTAAGCTCAAAACTCCGTTTCTTATGTACTTTTAATCTTAGCCCAACAGAAAGCCAACTTTCGAAATCTGAGGTAACCACAGTAGTACTATTTTGCGCACTACTTGTCTCAACATTGGTCATCCACGCCACCCAAATCAACAAAAATAATATTCCTTTGTTTTTTAATTTTTTCATGTCTTTTTTTTAATAAAAAATTCCCATTC
>CAKZPK010000495.1 GCA_937139035.1 uncultured Crocinitomix sp.
AACAAAGCACTCCTTCATTGTCATAAATGCGAACGGTTTCATTGGCCGTATGCCCCATAAATGAGGTGTGATCTAAAGTAGAACGTACAAGATATCCTTGTTTATTGTATTCATATCGTTCATTTTGGACGACTTCGGGCTCTTTGCTTCCGTAATAGGCTTTTATCTCGTAATCGTAGCTAGCTACATTGCCTTTTAAAGAGCATGTGTCCTTTAACCAATCTTGGGCTTGTAATGAAGACCCTAAGGTTAGTGTAATAATAGTAATTAGTATGTTATATGTTTTTAGGTTCATTTTGAATTTTGTTGAGGTTCTGTTGTGGCATGCTTTAATTTTTCACTCAGCATTTTTCTTAATTTGGGATAGTTACCTTGTGTGATGCATTTAGCAGGAATCAAAAAATTATCTTGCCCTTCTAACGAAATATATTCGTTATTTATTTCAGCCCTTATTATGCTGGACCAGTTTATAATTTTCTCTGTATTGTCTTGAACGATTGTAAAGGATGAGTCGGTAAGAATTACCTTATAAACCTTCGTTACTTTTAGCTTTTTAAGGTAGTTTCTTATTTGTTTTTTCCACTGTTTAATTTCTAGTGCTTTTTGTATAAAACCTAATAAGAATATGATTGTTACTATTTGCCCAATACAAAACATTATCATTAATAGTAACACCAGAATAGTAATTGATCCATCTACTGAAAAATCACTAATACTGAACGAAACGACAATAAGAATAACGGTTACCGCTAAAGAAATTAAGAATTTTCGAAAGAAACCTTTAGTTTGCGGGCTTTTTAAATAATGCCCATTGTTATTCGCAAAGTATATTTCTTCATATGCTTCTAATAGCGGTGATATTTCAAATTCTGAGTGCAAGGTTAATTGGATAAGGATGGATTATTATTATTCGATTCTGTAGGTAGACTATTTCTATTTATTATGAATTGTATCCAAAACCATACTTTTAGGATAAAATATACTAGCATCAAATGAATTTTTATAACGATTAACGTAAATATAAGCAATTATGCAATCAATAATATGTACCTTAAACTAGTTATAATTTTCCTAATGAATCCTTAATTGCAGTGCTTGAGGTCGGCAATAAATTGAGTTCAATTTCTTCATTTTCACCAAGAATTATTTCTTTGATTCCGAAAGTCATACTATTTTCCTGCATCCCCATAGCTACAAGATAGGCCTTTGTTCCTTTTGGCAGTTTGTTGTAACTGTCAGTCTCTTTTGTAAACCAATAGTTGTGATTTCCCTTTTCAATTCCAGAAAGAATTACTTTTTTACTTGGAATTATTAAGTTAATGATAGCGCAGTCAGCATTTGTTTTTGCAACAAGTTTCATTTTAACAGAGGTTGAGTCTTTGAAAAAATAGTCTACATTAACCCATCCAAATTCAATGGCATCATATGCTAAAATTGCTCCATTAGCTTGTTTAATAGCATTGGTGTCAATTTTTAAAGTAGGATCTACTTTTGTCAATTTCTGACTGCCTAATTTTCTGTACCAATCTGCATAGCGGTGAGAAAAATCCTGGGCGCTATTTTTTAACCATTCATGCGCGTCCAATTGATCTTGAGTGGGGTTTCCGCCACCAACTCCTTTTGGTGGTACAGCATACCAGCTTTGTTGTCTAATGGAATCTCTTACAAAGTAATCCACAACCATGAGGTCAACTTCCCACATGTTTTTTTCAAGATTGTTAATGTAAATATTGACTACAGAATCCCAACATGTCCAATTGTATCTTAATTGAAATTCTTTAGTGGCTAATAAAGTGTTCTCAAAATCATCAATATTACCAAAGTAGTTGTAATAGGGTTCAGACAAAGTATCAGTTGTAATTCCATAAAAATCTGAACATTCGGTTGGGAATTTGTTTTTAGATAAAAAGCGAATAGGGTAGGGCGTTAACGTCTTAGCAGGCTCTTCAATTTTATCCCAATTCATATTCCCGTTTTCATCTCTATGGCCTTTGAAAATCTTAGATTCTGGGTTGAAGCCATTGGCTGGTATTTGAATGCGAATAGGATTTTCGGGATTAATGTTTAGTTGATTACCCTTATTGTCTTTGGCATTAAAATAAATCATGCCTGAGGTAACAAGAATTTCGTCGTTATGAATGGTTTGCAAATTAGAAAGAAAAAAATCTGAAATTGAAAAGTTTTCAGACAATGTTAATTCAACTTTTTCGGATACGGCATTTCCGTTTTGGTCAATTAATGACATTGCTGGAACGATCAAAATAGTTCCCTTTTTTCCCTGAAAAGTATTGTCAACCGTTGGATCAAAATTGAATTGAGATTTATTGTCCAAGATAAACACCAGGCTATCTTTTAAATCATTCAGTGTCGATCCAAATTCCTCAGGAACACTAATTGCTTGAGATTCTGCCTCTTTTTCAACATTACATGAAAATATTAACGGTATTGAGCAGAAAAGTAATAAGGTAAATTTTAATTTCATTAGATATATTTTACTAAGATGTAATAAGTTCAAAATAGTAATCAAATTCTTTCTATTTCAAAGAGAATTTATGTTCACAGTTTAAAACGTTTCTTGTTTTATTTCTGGTGAATGATTGACCTCTTTTGTATAAAAAATACAGTTGTGTTGACTTGGTTCGGCTGTTTCATAAAAAAGTAAATAGTTTTTATAGTCAACAGATTGAGAGTATACACTTTCTTCAAATTCAATAGTTCTCAATTCAAGCCCGTTGCCAACACTATTAAGCATTGTGCCTTCAGAAAACACATGGTTTATTGAACAAATAGCATTGGCTGAAAAATTTACAGAATCATTTAAACAATAGTTTCCCATTGTAGGGTTATTATTGAAAGGCACCAACCAACTATGAATACTACCTGACAAAGTTATAACCTTTGATTCTGGATGTTTATGCATTTGGTTAATTACTGATAGGTACATTGCGCTGTCTCTATTTTGAACCTCCATAGAAGTAAAATTATCAAAGAAGAATAAATTTATGTTTGGTTTTGAATTACAATAGCTTATCAAATCATACCAGGCTTGTCCATTTCTTCCGTCTGTATTTTCCTTGGTGAAAAAGTCGGTTAGAGACAGAGTTGAATCATTTGGAGTTTGCATGAACTGGCGCATCTGGTTTTCCGGTATTTCAAGCCCAACCGAAACAGTATCTTCATTTTGTAATATGAGTGCTGAGATTGCTTTGACCAAGCTTGCAGATTCTTGCGTGCCATGGAATTCTCCCACCATTATTAAGCTGTAGTTTTTAAATTCCTCGTAATGGGAAGAGTCTAGTTTAAAATCTTCATTTACTTGTTTGGCATTTTCGGCAATATAATCGCCAAACCCTTGCGCAAAGCTAAATGCTGGAACCAGCAAGAACATTAATAATGTTTTCATTCTTATGTTTATTGTTGTGAGTTGCTGTTGTTATTTAGTGTAATTTTTTAATAGAATCTCCTCTCGCATTTGCAATTCTACTAACTTTTCTAGCGCATAGGCTTTAGTTTCTAGTTCAAATTTTTGAGCTAAATCCACTATGTTGTTGCTAATGTTTTCTGTTTCCCAGGAGAATAATTTGGAATATAAATCAGTGAAGGATTCAAGTATGTCATTTGAATAATGGTCAGTTATTCTTATGTCAATTAATTCCAAAAGTACTTCTACTGCATTATTTTGCTCTGTAAGATTTGTTTTCTTTTTTATATCTAGGTACAATTCACTTATCGAAATATTTAAATTGATTAGGCCTTGATATACAAACCATACGTTTCCGGTTCCTGTGCTTGATGCCTCCCAAAAATCATTATAAATAACATCCCAAAAGTATTGAAGCCCTTCTTTGCCACATAGTGATAAACCTAATATAATCCCTGAGTTACAATCTGATGAACATTGCGTTCTACCCGATTTGTATAGTTTTAAAAGAACATCCTTGCGATTAGATAGTTTACAAACGAGAGCAGGTGTAAATTCGTCTTCAAAAAAACCTTTATCAAATGTCGCGGAAATTCTTTCTTGAATGAGGTTTTCAATTTTTTTACAATCGAAATTTAAAAGACCCAAAACAGCGTATTTATGTGCGTAATAATTTGTTTTAGCGTTAAACGCGTAGTGAATTAATACGGGTTCAATTCTACTACAATTCAATTTTCCAAGAAGTTCTAATACTTCTGAATGTTCAGGGTCGATTAGACGATCATTTTTTAAACAGGTGTCAATTATTTTTTCAGCATAAACTGCGTCACCCCACTTTTCAAGAATGCTGAGTAAATATATATTTTGAAATTTGAAAGGTTCAGAAATGAAGTATTCAAGTATAATATCAGCATCTAATTTTGTTCCGCACTTTAAAATCGAATAAGAATAAGCAGATACTATTGTGTAATCTATTTTATTCTTTTTTTGAGTTAAGTATGAAATTAATTCTTTAGTTGTATTCGTCATTATTGAAATAGTGATTTTCTCATAATTGCATTTACAATAACTCTAAATATAAAATAGATTCCCAGTACAATTACAAAGCCGGTTATCTTAAACTTAAATGTTAACTGACTAGATGGCCAAAATAGTTTATTGAGTAAAGGTCCGAAAATGTAGATATGCAAAACTAACCACGTCCCTATCGAAATTACTTCAAATATTATATTCCTTTTGGTTGTAATTTTTTCAAGTATACGCTTTATCAAAAGAACAAAAGTCAGTAGTAAGAGCGTTGCGCTTCCAGAAAACAAAAGCCAATCTATAGGGTTTTTCTCAAACGAAGAACCTTCTCTAAAAATGTGCTCAAAGTAATCATAAGTGCTGAACGCAATAACAATAAGGGAAAACCAAAACCAGTATTTTTTAAGCATTTAATTGGGGTGTTGCTGATGGTTTGAGAAAACTGCATTTCTACAATAATGTTGTACACCGTTTTTATTCATATTCTGGAATGTTCTTTCCCAAAATTAAATTTCTATGAGCGGTCCAAATTCCATCTTTATTTTCAAGTTTTACAATTCCTGACCCACCCCTATTTTTTTGAGATTGTCTTTTCGCTTTTGTAAGTTTTGGGTCACTTTCAAAAAAATAACTATCAATATAATAAGGAACAGTATTAGGCTCTTTCACGTAGATATGAATATGCTCAGGTTCATTAACTTTAGGGTATGGTGCTGGCCTAAAAGTGTAAAAGGTGAATTTTCCATCTTTCCCTGTTTTCAACCAAGTCCGATACTGTCCGTGAGTTTTTTCCCAGCCTATAGGGTTTTCACTTGGTTGATAAAGTCCATTTTTGTTGGTATGATAGATATAAAGTATGATATTTTCTGCAGGTGTTTTCCCGTCTTTTTGAAATACAGTTCCTGTTATTTTAATTTTTGGATTGTTCTCATTGAAGCCAGGAAGAGTATCAATTGATTTTGGTGTTCTATTGAGTGTTTTATAATCCAATAGGGCTTCACAATCTTGACAAGGCCCTCCAACTGTTCTTTCAATTTCAGAATTGGATTGCCCTTTACATGAAATTATAAAGAAAGTTAGAAAAAGTATTCCCAAATATTTTTTCATTGTCTTTTTTCTATTGGTGTTGACGGTTGAATAAAAATAGGCATTTATGTCGAACTGCGTTAGCGGTAGATTTATTATTATCTACCCCTGATTATCAAGTCGATTTCTGAAATGTCTTTTCGTCTTGCGCGTTCAGGGAGCAACAGGTTGAAAACTAATTGGGATAGTCCTCTTTCTGAAAGGATTGAATTTTTCACTCTTAGGCATTCAGGATTTCCAATAACTACAGTGTGGTTTCCATCTTCTTTTGCCTCAAAGGTGTAGCATTTCACAGCTTTCTTATTGTTCTCATAAGTTCTAACTCTGAAAGTTAACTCCTTTAAAGTTATTTGTTCTCCAGTGCCAGATTGGAATATGTTTATGGAGAATCCAGGTTCCGTTTCGACTGTATGTCCGCCGGCAACGAAAATCTCGTACTTTCGTTTTTTTAAACTGATTTGAGTTTCTTTATTTGCCAAGGGAATTAGATGCATATTTAGTTGGGTTAATTACCACTAACGTTTGGCTATGCATAGTGCGAGATTTGAAAAGTGGAGTTTTCAAATTTGCACGTAGCCAAGAGTTTATATTATTTTTTACAAGACTTAGTTAATTCAATTCTTAATTCTTTCACTATTTTTTGTAATTCTATATTATCCATTTCACATTTTAAAGATCTCTTTTTAAACACATCTTCTTTTTTTATACCAGGCCCAAGTGAGTATGCTCCAAAACCAGGAACAGGTATTGTGTCGTCATATGTAATGCGAATAATCTTTGAGCTTAAATTATTTTTCAGCAAGTCAAAATAAAGCCGATTATAAGATGTCAAAAGTCTCGGTTCAATTGGTTTGTTGAGTAGAAGCCCTTCAAACCATTCAATTATTTTCTTAACATCAGAAATAAGAAAGGACATACACATACCAACCTTCTCAATCTCTAAATGCAGTATGCGATAATCCGATTCCTCTTTAATGCCAGTTAATTCTTCAAGATTATGATATTCTAATCTAAACTCTATTATTTGATTATATATCCCATTAAATCTCATATTGTGTTTGGCTTGTGTACAACGTTTGAATAAATGTAGCCATTTATGGCGTCGTTGCGTAGCAATGACATTTACTTTGTGTTGTAGGTAGTTTTCTATCTTTCAAATTTAGCTTTTACAAACTCACCGTTTATTCCATCCATAATATCTTGATTAGTTAGTTTGTCTTGCCCTCGGCAAATGAAAAGTTCTGCTGCGCCTGCATATTCGCATGAATCTCTAAACACCCTTTTTTCTACGGGTGAGAATTCGGTTACAGCCTCATCAATAGGTTGAAAAACTATTCGCAAACTTCTATTAATAAGTTTTTGTTCTTTGATCTCGTTGATGGCGTTTCTAAGTTGTTCTTCAAAAACAAAAAAATCAGCAATTAACATTCTACTATTCGAGTAGGTTTGACTAACGGCGTAAGAAATTTCTTGACCTGTTTTCACATTCCTAATTTCAATTTTAGTACGGTGCGCTCTAACATATAAAATGTCCTTTGGGAATAACTTGTTAATGATTTTGTTGTAGATAGTTCCCATAAGCTTCACTCAAAAAACTCCCCAATTTCACATCCAATACCTTCAGCAATTCTTTTCAAGGTTAAAGAAGTGGCATTTTGTCTTCCATTTTCGATTGCGGATAAATTTGACTTTTCCATATTGATTTTCGAGCATAAATCTAATTGACTTAAACCATTGGCACGTCTAACTTTTGCAATGCGATTACCCAACTTTTCTAAAAACACTTTATCCGTCACAAGACCAAATTCGCGATAAAAAGCCCTGCTTCGGTTATGATTTATAATACCTATTTTTATGTGTTCGTGGTTATTATACTTAATAACCCAATGATGAGTGAGAAAACGGAGAATCAAAAAGAATTAGAATTTATTCAAAATAGTCTGCGTGAGAACCATGAACTGCGTCAAGTTTGTCTTGAAGTGCTGTCTTGTTTGAATAAAACACAGCATTCAAAGACATTAATTATTCAATGTAGAAGTGAGCTGAAACGAGTATTGTTTAGTCCAGATGATTTTTTGCATTTAACTTCAAGTCAACTTGAAGTTAAAAGATCAATTCGCCTTTGGCGAATAATTAAAATAAATTAAATGAGTTTTGGGTTGGGTCAAATCGGAATTCTATATTTCGTTTGAAACCAATTTATTCAAAATCAATTTCTAACCCTCTAATATCATTGGGGTTATCATTGAATTCAGGATTTCTCAAAAGAAAATTATTCTTGGTGTTGGGAATTCTTAAAGGTGCATATTTAAGAAGTAATTGCCTCATGCCACGGTCCTTAAAGTCGACGGTAATTGAAGAGGTTGTTATTTCACTTACTACTCCAATTCCTATAGTTTCATGTTCTATTGTCATTCCTTCTACTAGTTCCTTTTTCGATAAAATATCGAAACCAATATGCTGTGATTTTTCTATACTTTCTTTAACTTCATTAATCGTTTCTGGGGTTGCATTTCTCAATTCTAAAAATTTTGGAAATGTTATTATTTGCATTGACTTCCCATTTGTGTAACGTCTAAATTCATCAAATAATTCATATTTCGGATAAAGCCCCTCTCGATCTTGCTTATAAAACCAATCGTTTTTTTGATCATTGCTAACAAGAATTAAATTCTTATTATGAGCCTTAGCAATTTCTAAACTTGTTTGCCATACAATTAAGTCGCCAATTCCATCATCTAGTTTTGAACTATCCTTATAACCAGGAGCGATTTTATGATCTATTCTGAACTTGAGGTCCTTTTTTAATTCTTCTTCGCTTTTTAGAACTTCTATTATGATATCGGAGGTAAAGACCTCTTTATAAGCTTTACTAACGTTATCATTCCAATTCCAACTTAAAATATCAGATTCCACTTCGTCAAGTAATTTTCTTGAAGCATTGATTAATCCTACTACTTTTTCATAATTATCTAATAATTCTTTAAAATGAGAGTTGTTTTGCAAAAGCGGATAATCATCTATTTTAAAATTTCCAGCGTTTAAATTATTCTTAGATTGTCTTATTTTTAAAAACAAATCACCAAGCCTTGAGGCTCTATTGTTAGCAAATTCCCTTACGACTCTTGCTGGTAAGAATAACTTCTTTTCTTTTTTTAAGCGCAAGAAT
>CAKZPK010000496.1 GCA_937139035.1 uncultured Crocinitomix sp.
TAGAAAAGACCGAATTATCAGTTTATCCAAACCCAACATCTGATTTTGTTTACTTAAATTTTGAAGAGGCTTTCATAGGTCAAATTAACTTTTACGATTTAACAGGTAAAAAAATTCAAAATATCGGATTAAACGGACTTAGTTCAAAAATTGATATAGCAGAATTTCAAGCAGGAATCTACCTATATGAGATTAAGGATATTGAAGGAGAAATTGTTTCAAAGGGAAAAATTTCAAAGACGGAATAAGACACCTACTTTACAATAACTGATTATAAAAAAGAGGCGGTAGTAATTTTCCGTCTCTTTTAATATTGGAGATAAAAGGATAAATCCAGAAGTTCATTATACGATTTACTTTAATACAGACTCAATAAATTGACGTGGTGTTTGCGAGGTAAATTTTTTGAAGGCACGATAAAATGAAGCCTTGGAGTTAAACCCGGCCGAATATCCTACACCCTCAATAGTATCCTGGCTTTTATTAAAGTTGGCTAATAAGTTTTTAGCATGTTCGGTTCGAAGCGAATTAACATAATCATTAAAGCTAATATTAAGCCCAACATTAATTGCACGCGACACTTCATTTTTGGTTGTTTCTGCTGTTTTAGCCACCAGTTCAATTGAGCAATTGGCATCAAGATATAATTGCTCATCTACCACAGCACGCTTTATAGCCTCTAACTTGCTTGACGAAAATTCTGCTACTGGCTTTTGAATAAGTTCTTCCTGCTCAAATCCATATGTGTCGTTGTAAAATTTGAGATGCAATACTAAAAAGAAATACGTGATGTTAATACCAATAGGAATAAAGGCATATTCAACTATTTTATCGGGTAAAAATAGATAGGCAATGACCACAACTACATAAATTCCAATAATAGTGATCCAAAAATTACGGACATACTTTACTGATTTTGCAAATAGGTTGTGGTAGGTTTTGTCTTGGTTTTTAGGCTTTTTGAATACCTGCACTCCAGTTTCAACAAAATAAATGCCCATAATGGCTAAAAAAAGACCATTTATTTGAATGAAATCTTCTGGGAAATTTCCAGCGTTAATGTCAGCAAAATAATTGTTTTGCTCGATAGTGGTTAGTTGACTAAATTCTATCCACCTATAAGCCCCAAAAAGGATAAATGCAACAGAAATGGCATACAACCAATCAAATTTAATTTTGAGTTTTAGTAATGTGTAAATGTGCCACCTAACAAAAATGCCAAAGGTGGAAATGAAAACAATTCCAATCCAAAAAACCGCGGGAGCATTAGTGATATTGCCAGAAAGAATTAAGCTATTATTTATTAGGGTATAAAGATTTACTATTAAAAGCCCTAGTAAAGATATACGCCCGTATACATTAGATGTTTTGATTAAAAAATAGATGATTAAGGCCAAGTAATAAATAGCCGAAAATATGTTTAATGAAAGTAAAAAGTCATTATCAATTTGCATCTAATGTTCAGGGTTAAAACATCATGAAAAGGGGTTAAAATCTTGTTCTTCTACATTGTGTTCAATAATTTTTTCCTGGTCATCATCTTTGCCATCATTATTCTTGTCTACTTTAATTTTTGGCAATTGACCCAATAAAACTTTACGTACATTTTCACCTCTATAAGTGATTAATGCTACCGTCATAATTATGCTCGAAATAAGAATGACGAATAGTAATATTCCAGCATCAAATTTTTCAATAGTAAACTCACTATGTCCGCTAATTACAAAGAATAATAAGATGGTAATTAATCCTCTTGGAGCAATATAAAGTTGTGGTTTAATATCTCTTTTAACAATTGCTTTTAAAACAATATAACGTACTACGTAAAGAGATGCAATAACACCTAAACTAACAATTGCTACGTTGGGATCTAGTATTGAATTTAGGGTAATAAACATCCCAAAAATCACAAAGAAAAAGGTACGAATGACAAAGGCAGATTCTAACGTTAAAATATGAAAATCATGCATGATGGGTTTTACTTTTTCTTCATTCACCCATTTGCTCAGTCGTTCGCCTCTAAAGAAGATTTTAGTATTGTTTAATACTAATCCAAAAGCAAGAATAATGAGCAGTGAAGATAGGTGGAAAGTTTTACCCAAGGCATACATTAGCATGAGTACTGAAATTACCAAAAACAGTTTTACCTGTGAGGTCAATCGCTGAAAAATGAAAACTAATCCATAAGCCAAAATGACGGAAACAACTAGCGTTACGGCTATATTAACACCAACATAAGATACTACTTCTACAAATCCCTCTTTTTCATGGGACTCAATCATGAAATAGAAAAACATAATTCCTAAAATGTCAGAAAAGGTGCTTTCATACACCATAAATTCTTTTTTAACACCTGTTAAACCACCAACACTTGGTATAATAATGGCAGAACTCATTATGGATAAAGGAATGGCATAAATCATACAATTATAATAACTGTCAGCTCCAGGAATTACAAAGTAAATAATGGTTGCAATGGCAAAAGAAGATGCGACCAGAGCAATTAATGCGACCAGAAAAGAATTAATGATTAACCCTTTTTTATCGCTCGATAATTTTAGATCTAGGGCGGCTTCTAGCACAATCATGACTAGTCCCACGTTCCCAATAATCTCTAAAGTACTGAGGTTGGCATAAATGTCAGCATTGTATTTTTCGGGTAAGAATTGAATTAATACACCCAATGCAATGAGCATTAATACACTCGGAATATTCGTTTTTTTCGCGAAAATGTTGAAGAAAAACGAAATAATAATGACCAATGATATGCCAATTATAAGAGTATACGTATCCATTTTAAATTTTTAGTTCTGGGAAGGTAACGAAAAAAGTTGTCCCGACTCCGATTGTAGATTCAAACCATATTTTTCCATTCATACTCTCCACAATTTGTTTGGACATGGCTAATCCTAAGCCCGTACCAGTTGATTTTGTTGTGAAATATGGAACAAATATTTTTTCTTGCTGTTCTTCTTTAATTCCTACTCCTTGGTCTTTAACTGCGACAACATAAGCCGAATCTTTTTTAGACAAGGTTACTAATACAATGCCCTTTTCACCAACAGGAGTAGCTTGTAGGGCATTTTTAATTAGGTTATTAAATACACGTAACAATAATGTTTTGTCTGCCCAAACAATTGTTTCCTCCGTTGGAATAATATTGAGTGTAATTTCATGCTGGTCATACTCTGCAAAAACCGAAACAGTATTTTTTAAAACCTCTGAAAGATCCAATTCCGTTTCTTTAGCCTTAGGCATTTTGGCAAAGTTCGAGAATTCATTGGCGATTTTTGTTAAAGCGTCAATTTGCTCAATTAGTGATTTAGTAACACGTTGTAATTTAACCTCAGAATCTTCATCAGCCAATTTAATTGATCTTGATAAATGCTGAATAGACAGCTTCATTGGAGTGAGGGGGTTTTTAATTTCGTGCGCAACTTGTTTGGCCATTTCACGCCAAGCACTTTCTCTTTCACTTTTTGCCAGTGCTTCAGCATTTTTTTGAAGCTCCTCTACCTTTTTATTGTACTCTTTTACTAATTCACCAATTTCATCCGTTCGGTCGTATTCAATGGGTTTAGAATTAGCACCAATTTGAACGGTTCTAAGGCTTTCTTGAATATACTTTAAAGGTTGTATCAATCGGTTAGATACGGTAATCGATAAAATGGTTGAAAATGCCAGCATGAAAACCATAATATTGATAATGGCCAATAAGAAACCTGAAATTTGATTTTCTAAATCATGTTGACGAGAAATATACTGCACATTTAGAAAGGCTAAAAATTCACCTCTTTGATTCAAAAAAGGTTGGTATGCGGAGAGGTAATTTAAACGACCAATGCTTTCTTGATGTATAAATTCACTTTGATTATTGAGGTTAATTCCGCGGTATGCAGCCGTATTCATTTTTCGTGAAATCAAACCTTGCGAATATATTTTAGGTTGTGAGGAGGCGAGTAAATCTCCGTTTTTATCGTACGCATTAATATCCGTTACAAATACACGCGAGAACTTCTTGAGCAAAGATTCTAAAAAGTCAGATGATTTACTATCAAGCTCAGAAGAATCATAGAGTTTGTTTTCTAATTCTGTTTTTACAGAACCAATTTTTTCCTTAATTAAGTCTTTGTTGGTTTCTAAATTTTGCTGGGCAACGTATGTTCCGGCGCCTATAGCAAAAGCTACAAGAGTAATAAAAATTAAACCAATAAGCACGGCTTGTATTTTTACATTTAGCTTAATGTTATTAAAGGAGATTTTATGCTGCAATTGGTTGTATGCGAGTGGAATCAAAAGCAATACTCCAAAGATTATGAGCAAGTATGAAAAGGATGTGAATAAAGAGATTCCAGTAGAAATTTCTTTAGACACTAAAGTGAAATTTCCTTCTTCTTCTTGATAAATATAATGACTGAAATTTCCTTCTGAAGTAAATCGATTTATTCTGTTAAACCAAGGTGCTTTAATTGTTGGATAATTAAAATCGCCTTTTCGGGTAACTAATTTATCGTCAACATATTTTGCAATAGAATAGTTCTTTAATTGATTAACCGTTGTCGTACGATCATCTAATAGTAAAGACGGTAATCCAATGTCTTCTGGAAATTTGATTGACCGATATTCGGTATATAAATAACCGATTAGTGAATCTTCCTGATAAAAAGGTTGTTTTGATATGTAATTAAGTTTGTCTGTATAATCATTGATGAAATAGAGGTTGTCAGACATTTCGGATTGTTCGCCTGAGCTTTGAATTATTTCTTCAAACCTTTTTAGTTCTTTGATGTCATAGTTACTAGGGTCGTATCTAATATTTGTTTCTGAATCAAATAGGTAGAACTTTAATTGATACTTGTCTTTCAGTCGTGTGTAATATTCTTCTTCTATTGCTTCGCTAAATTCTGATTGATCAAAATCATCACCAAAATAATCAAGCATAAAGTTGTCTGATTCTAAATTGCGTTCAATGTCCGAAAAATCCAATTCAGAAACTACATCCTTGTCTTGTGCAATCTTTTCAGCTTGAAATTTTCGCGTTTCATGTTCTTTATGGTCACTGTATCCATGTAAAATGTATGAAGCATAAAAAGCAATAAAGGCTAGCATGCTTATAACATGTACAAACTTGTAATCTTTTTCTTTAAAGTGAAACCACAGTAGTGAGCCACTTAAGAAAATGGGCCAAAATGAGGTTAATAAACTTTGATTGAAATAAAATTGATCTATTAAAATGTAGATACATGAAGTAATAACCCATAAAAAAGCCAATCGGTTCCATTCAAATTGACTTTTCTTTAATTGGATGATGATGTACTGGATTAATTTGAAATAGGCATAAAAACTGGCTCCAATTAAGGCAATGCTAATAAAGCTGTAAAGATCTAAATCAAACAACCTTGCTAGGTCAAATGAAATTTTTGAGTTGTAAACCAATGAGTATATGATTTCATTGATTTGAAAAGCGACAAAAAAGCTGGTGAGAAAAAGAGGAACAACAAAAATGACCAATTTTAACTTGAGGTTCCCTTTTTTAAACCAATTGCGTGTGCGCTTGAGTAAAAAATGAACTAAAAAGTAAAAAATGGAAACGTTAATAATCAAATCACCTAAAGAAGGAGCAACTTCTGAAGAGGCAAATAATTCAGGATTAAACAATTCAAAGTCTGCAAAAAAGCCTGTCCAATCCGATTTTAGCCATAAATAGCGAAGTGTAACTACCGTTAGTGGAAAAACAATTAGTAGCAAGGGCTTTGATATTAAAAGCCGTTGAAAAGCATTAAGGAGTAACTGGAACAGAATAACAAGGCCCAACAAATAACATAGGAAAATGATAATTTCTAAGCTGGCATTTTTCTCAACCTCTTGAACTGGAACAATTGAAAATATAGGTTTTCCTGTTTCATCATGAACCGCGAAACCTTCCTCATCAAACGTAATTTCTCCTTTTAAATTGGGGGCTAATTCTGGCGAAAACTCATTAACTAAGTCCTCGTTTTCATATTTGTATTCATTTTTAATTAAAAAAGCACCTACAAATAATCGTTCTTTGTCTCGCAAGGTGGCAAGTTTATACCAACCGTTTTCTAATAATACAATTACGTTTTGCTCCCAATAAGAATCGCTTGGGTTTGGAATAGAAATTCGATTGCTCGACCATAGGTCCAGTGTATCTGCATTAAAGGATAAAAAGGCGTAGCCAGTTTCTTTTTCAAATTTTTGAGCATATGCAAAGCGCTCATCTGCACTACTGTTTTCGGGGTAACTTTTTGAAAAACGGTCTACTTCTTTTACTAACTCGGCAGTTTTTTCTTGAAAAGCATTTTCAAAATCTGTGATTCCGCCTTGTTCAATGTCTGAATAAAGTTGAAAATGGTATAAATAAGAACCAAGCACCCAAAAAAAGAAGCCAATTAAGGCCGCCCACATAAATCGTCGCTTCGTTATAAATTTCATTTTTCCCTATACCACAAAAATAATACCTGAATTATTCAGGCTGATCTAGCTTTTCGTGAATTTTAGCCATTAAGATATGAATATTATCGTCAAATTTTTCGTTATTGGTAATGATGAGGTTCGATTCTTGCTTAAATGGCCGCACATGAGCATCATATGACGGCATTACATGATTGTTCCATTGATAGATAATATCTTCGCGCTTATAGTTTCGTTCCGTCATGTCACGTTTTAAGCGGCGTTCTAATTGCAAATCTTTATTAACGGTTAAATAAACAGAATAATCCAGTGATTTTCGCAAAAACGGATAAAACATAACATAAAGCCCTTCAACTATTAAAAGTTCTCGAGGTTCAATATATTGCACGGCTTTTTTACTACTTGGATTATTGAAACCATAAATGGGTTGCTCAATTCTGTTTCCCTTAATTAAGAGGTCAATATCTCGCTCCAAGTTTTCGGCATGCAAGGCCGTGGGTAAGTCAAAATTAATGACCCCATTTTCATCCTTAACCTGCTCTTCTTTGGGCAAATAGTAATTGTCTAAAGAAAAAGTAGAAACCTTTCCGTCAAACTCTTTATATAATTGATTGATGAGCGTTGTTTTACCTACGCCGCTACCTCCTGTAATTCCAACAATGAATCGAACCATTTAATGGGTGCTAATTTTTTTCGAAAATACAAAAAATGGTAGAAATAGCCCGCTTATAATTAAACTCGCACGAATAAATAGGCTGAGTGCGTTATTTTATTCTATGTGGTATTCTATAAGTGTGCGTTCAGAGTATCCTCCATTGTAATCTCCGTAAGAAAATTTTACAATACCAATTCCTGGTTTAAGGATAACATAATTGGCATCTGTATCGTCATATTCATAAGCGTAAACAGTGCAGTTTTCAAAAGCACCTGCAGGTGTGTTTATTGGGCTTCCGCTTTTGTATACTTTTCTTGGAATAACAATATCTCCGTTTCCTTCACTGTCAAATGTAGTGTCAGCTGTAGCCTCGTAATAGAATAATGATTGGTATTTACATCCGGTAATCCCGCTCTGTAAGCTATAAACCTTATTATCATTTAAGTGAATGTTTCGAACTGGAAAACGGCCTTCTATGCTCCACCATAAATCTCCTTCAGTTCTGCGTAAATATGAAGTTTGTACAGTGTCAATAACTGTTGATAATAGGGTTCCGTCTGCCGACCAAGTTGTGTCAGCATATACCCAATAATTGTAAAAACTCATTGGAATTAATCCGTCTTGTTTTTTTGAAAAATCATAAATTTTAGAGAAGTTTTCTCCATAATCACATTCAAATTCTTCATTAGGAACTTCAGTCTTGTCTTTTCGACAAGCAGAAATACCTAAAAATAATGACCCAATGATTAATAATGACGTTAGACTTTTCATAAACATTCTTTTGGTTTAATTGAATAACGCTCAATTTTTAAATTTGGTTTGGTAAGACGCAATTTATTTCTTTTTACCATGAATCGCATAAATTAGGTTAAATTGCGTTTTTTTGTTGCAGAAACATAGGCAAATCAGTTCAACTACGAAAATATCATTAGTGCTCCCCTGTTATAATCCTCCCGAAAATTGGGCGGAAGTAGTAGTGGATTCTGTAGCCTCAATTGAGGCAAAGGGCTTATTTTCAGTTGACTTAATTATTGTTAATGATGGTTCTACTGAAAGAGTAACAAATGAATCCATTGATTTTTTAAAAGCCAAAATACCAAGTATCAACGTAATTGATTACGAAGTAAATCGAGGTAAGGGGTATGCGTTACGTAAAGGTGTTGCCGTTGCTAAACAAGATTTAATTATCTATACAGATATTGATTTTCCTTATACAGAGGAAAGTTTCATGAAGGTTTATCAAGGTTTGGCTCAAGGAAATGATGTTGTTCCAGGTCACCGTGGTGCGGCTTATTATGCCAACACTCCTTTTATTCGCAAATTAATTTCTAAATCATTGCGTTGGACCCTAAAAACCTTTTTGCGTTTACCAACAGATGATTCGCAATGTGGAATTAAGGGATTCAACCAAATTGGTGCAAAAGTATTTTTAGATACTCAAATTGATCGATTTTTGTTTGATTTGGAATTTATAAAGTTGGCAAGTAAACGTAAAGTGAAATTTCAAAAAGCCGAGGTTACTTTAAAGCCAAACGTAGTTTTTAGTAAAGTCAATTTTAAAATCTTAGCGCGCGAATCGCTGAATTTTTTCAAAGTATTGTTTAGAAAATAGAATAACCAACCCAGGTTATTACTCAAATGAATTTTCCTTTATCCAATAGTTATCATAAATAACATATGGATTGTCGTTCTTTATTGCTTTTCTAAACAAATGAGGATCATTTTGCCTTTGTATTAAAAGTTCATCTATAATAAAAGGCTCTTGGCTGCTATTCCCTGTAATTAAAACATTTAATTCTTCTACATCAGGCGAAACAGTGAAGTTCATTTCAACCAAACACCAATCCTCCACAATAAGTGTAGATTGTTTAATGTCAAATTGCGCAATCCATGCACTTGAATCTTCTTGCACATATTTTGCTTCCATAACCGCTAAAGGATCTGGTCGATCTTCGCGCAAATAATACCAATACTTTATTACATAATCACCAGGTGGAATGGTGTTTTGATCAAAAGTTTTAATTGTGTTCCAGCTACTTTTTAAATCGCGAAATGCACCTGTTCCGCCTAATTTATGCTCGGCGGGTAAGTCTAACCCAACGTCATCAAAACTTTCATAATAAAACCATACATCTGTAGTATCGCTTTTCCATCCTTGTCCAACGGTTTGTGTTGCCAGCTTTTCTTTAGCCATTATGCGGTCAAAGGGTGCACGGCTGTTATATTTTGCAGGATCAAAATCAAAGATTACAAATTCTTCATTTTCAAAAACCTGTTCCGACTCCCAAATCATAACCAATTCTGATGGTTTTAATAAATCTCGATTTTTAATAACAACTATACGATCTCCTACTGGAAAATCATAGGTTAATTCTTTTTCAATAAATCGGGGAGAGAAATAATTATTGACCTTAATGGACTCTGTAAATGACATTCTAGAAGAAATGGAGTTCACTAAAGGCGTTTGTGTATGATAACTCAGTAAAAATGCGTCATAATTGGCCTTGTGCGCACCTAAAAGCATAATGTTTTCAGATGACATATGCTGGAAAGGCAAAAATAGAATGGCGTCATAGTTTTCTTTTTTTACAAAATCAATCACCTCATTCATGTTTGCATCCACTTTTTCTGGTAAGAATTTGTTGTCTGCAATAGTCATGTAATTAGCATTGTCCGAATGTGCTGGAGCAAATTCTAAAAGGTAAAAGAGGATTCCTGTAAAGAATAAAATAGGATATGCTTTGTGTTGTTTCTTTTGATACAACCGGTAAATGCCAATGGCACAAGTTACTGTGAAAACATAAAAGAAAATCCATGTAAATCGGCCAAGTATCCTAAATTGTTTTAGTGGTCCAAACAAATCCGTAACCCAACGTAACCAATCATATTTAAGCGGAAAGCAGAATGAAAACAAGAGGATTAAATAAGCTGCAATTAGAAAAAGTGAAAGTTCTTTTTTTAGAAAGGATTTTAAATGGAATTCAGCGCGCATCCGAATCATTTGAATGCCAATAATTACAGCAAAAACTATGGTAGGAAAGCCAATGTAACACCACGTTTCCCACTCGCCAATTTTTAATGAAAAGAAACTGGTAATTTCTCGTATTGGTCCGTGGTGTGGAATAATTAAAGAGTTCCAGGTTGCGTAATAATGAAAAAAGCCTGCTGGATTTGATAAACGGTCTACATGCACATCCGTCATGCTAATATAACCTTGGAAAAGAACTAACGGAAGCGCTGTTTGAATGAGTATTCTTGCTATTCCAGGTAAAATTTCTTTACGGCTTTTAACCATGTTTACCAACCAAAAAACAATGCTAAAAAATGCCAATATAATTCCTAAATACGGATGCGTAAAAAAGAATGCCAGCATGTAAAGGCTTATTATTACAGACCAAATCCACTTTTTGGTGCTATAACTTTTAATTAGTAGCCACCACATAATAGGAACAGCAAAAACATAAGACATAGCAAAGTGCCCTGTTAATCTGAATATTTGCGGAGACAAAAAAGTAATTGCCACGGCTGCCGCTAAAGCCCACCAATCATTGACCTTATATTGTCTAAAAATTTTAAATATAAAAACAGCTGCAATAGGGTAGGATAGTAGCATTAATACATTTAAAATACCTACACCATAGTTTGCTAAGGCTAATTGCCCAATTAAGTATGAAAATAGCGGATGAGCATCTGTGTAAACTACATGCTCATAATAGGGGTAATTCATTCCCGAAAAATGACCAAACTGTGTGTCATATTGGGCGTGATAAAGGTAAGTGTAATAGTTCTTAATCCCGTCTCCTTCTGCAGAAAATAGAAAATCGTTTGGAGCCAACAATACGGTATGATAAAAATAGAAAAGTACTATTAGAGCAACCCCAAATGTGAGCCAAAGAAATTTGTTTTTTAAAAAGTAATTGCGCATCCGTTTTTTCTACGGTGCTAAATTAAGATTTTATACGCAGTGATTCTTTGCCCGCTCTAAAGGTTTTCAAATCTGTTTTTTTAAAAGAAGGATTATTTTGCTTTGAGTTCATGTCGTAAAGCTTCTTCAGCTTCGTTAATCGTCCAATGAGCGGTGCTTCCAAAATTTTTCTGTTCACTTTTTCTTAGGTTCTCTAAAAATGCTAGGTCCTTTTCATCTCCAAAGTCAATCAGGTAAGAATAAAAAGAGTTGATTACTCGGCTTTGACTTTTTTTAACTGCATTATAAAATTCACTGTCATAATAGGCATTTCTATCATTAGCCGTTTTCGTTTCAATATTTGCAATAGGCATGTTCAAATATGATGCGCATAATTCTCTGCGTAGCATTGATCTGACTCGTATGGTGTCTTCATTTTCGTTTTTTGAAAAATTGGGATAAACAAGTGAGACGTAGCAATCAAATTCATTATTCGAATGCAACCTTACATGTGTTTTAAAATGCCTGTAATTGAGTGGTTTCAGTTGTTTTTTAAAGAGAGAGTTAAGAGAATCGTGTAGTTGGTTTTGGCGAATAAATAAGTTAGGATTTTCTCTAAATTGATAGCCATACCCGGTATATTCTGAATAAGCATTGTAAACGAGTTCTTTTATATTGGAAATTTCGTATTTATAACAAAGTCCAACATACTTTTGAAAAACCTGTCCATATCTGTGTGGTTGTAAATGACTATGATCTGTAATTGTGCGATCTAGATGAGCAATAAATTGAGGTTCAGCAAATTTTTGATTAAGATGGAGTAAAACATCTGCAGTAATTGCTGAAAATGGATCAGCTTTATTTGCAAAGCATTTTTTTACGAGTGGTTCATAAAGCTTTTCTAGTTCAAACTTGCTAGCAGATAAAGCGTAAGTACAAATCAGTTGATTACTCATGGACTCGTTTTCAATTTGCTCTAAAATGACATCAACATATGAACTGTCTTGATTCAATTCAAGAGCTATTATTGTGCGGTCAATTATATTGATGTTTTTACAAACGAGTAATTTTTGCAAAGCTGGAACGGCCTCCTTGTTAGGTATACTTTTGAAGTAATAAAGTATACCTCTAATTTGCTCATAATTTACGGGCTTTTCCGCGGTGCTTAGGTCTTCACTTACTGAAATAATACCATTTAATGTATGCAATATATAAGGGGCAAATTGGGTGTTGTGAGCAGCAACTAACCCCATTATTATTTTTTCTGAGTAAAAGGGGTCATTTTGGTTCCAATAGTGCCGTAATAAGTTTTTACTTGAGTCATTTTCAATTATTACTATGTTTTCAATGATGGCTAAATGAAGTTCATTATTGTCAAGCGTTGCAAGTTTTTTAAAAGTTGGGAACCATTTTTTATTATCGCTCAAACTAAGCATTTTTAAATAATGAATAATGGACGCTGTTGATTGATTTTGATTTAATTGATTAATAATATGAGCGTGAAAATCAGCAGTCTTTTTTTCTGGATGATATATAATTTGTAGAAAGTTTTCAAATTCAGCATACGATTTACCTTTGTTTATATCTCGGACATACGGATTAGTTAAATCAATGAATATTTTATCATTCTTAATGGGGTAGCATCCAACATGACCGAATGAATAATAAGCTTGACCATTTTTAATGGCCTGCAAAATTTCTAACGTATCTAGTTGTTTCCAATTATCATAATCCTCTTTTTCCCAATAACTAGTCTCTATTTGTTTTATTGAATCTGAAATAAACAACAGGTAGGATTTTCCTATGGTTTCCATGCCAGGTCTTAATCTTGCGGAATTGACCCAAATATATTTTTGATTGAAGTTGGTTTTATATGATTGTAAAACTTCAACCTTGGCAACATAACTATTTGTGTTGAGTACTTTTACTTTTAAAGTATACTCTGTGTTTTCTATTATGTCATCCCAAGTATGGGGCTCATAGATTGTAGAGAATCCAAATTTTGCGGTAAATAAGCAGAAGAGGAGTGCAATTCGTAACATAATGTTCTTATAATTCTATCACGCTTATGCGTTACAAAAGCTTTGAAATTGAAAACAGTAAGGCTTACTAAATTAAGCTTTATTGGTAGATTATTAGAATGAAAATTAAACGAATTGAAGTTTAAGAATGGTTATAATTTTCGGTCATTTTCATTAATTGCAACATCATTAATACTGGCAAAGCGTTTCTTCATCAATCCATTTTCATCAAACTCCCAATTTTCGTTTCCATACGCCCGAAACCAATCTCCGTTTTCATTTTGGAATTCATATTCGAAACGAACAGCAATTCGATTATCAACATGCGCCCAATATTCTTTTTTTAGTTTGTAATAACGTTCATCTTTCCATTTATCTTCTAAAAAAGCTTGAATTTCTTCTCGGCCATTAATAAACTGACTTCTATTACGCCATTCGCTATCAACAGTATAAGCCTTGCTTACTTTAACAGGGTCTTTTGAATTCCAAGCGTCTTCAGCCATTTGAATTTTTTGCTTGGCGGTTTCTTCCGTAAAAGGTGGGAGTGGGTGTTTTTGTTCCATAGTTCTTGTTTTGATTATTTGGACGGTATAATTTGTTAGGGCTTACATTTAGTCAAACTATTTGTTTAGTTGAACTGAGGTTTGCTATGGGTTTTAATTTCATTTGCAAATAACTCAATGGCAGACCAGGCGTCATTTACTGCATGCTTATTACTGTCTGCTTGAACATAGGTGTTTGATGGTTGACCTTGTGTCATAACTCGAAGAAATAATTTGTTTGGCTCCAAGTTTCGGTAGTAAAAAAGACTTTGTTTAATCGTATCCTTTGGGTAAATAATTCTTGTTTTTACAAATTCGTTGGCGCCTTCACAATTATTAAAAACATAATAAATTCGATTAAAACGGCGCTCCATGGATACCCAATCATTTATTCGTTGTGTTTTAATAATTCGTCCATGATGCCACCAAAATTTGCGCGTAATGTTATTGAATTTCGACACAATGGGTTGAATATCTAGAGAAGTTATGAGATTGTTTACGGAATCAATTTTTGATTTTTGTAAGATCCAATTTACTTCGTTTATACGTGTAAATCGTTCAAACTTTATGGTGTCATTGGGCAAATCACAACAGTTTAGCGCATAACATTCTGTTTTGGAGGTTTCTTCTTTATCACTGCATGCTCCTAAAATAAAGATTACGATTACTATAACGAAGTGCTTTAATTTTTTAGGCATCTGCGTCCATTTCTAATGTTAAGCCATTAATTAATTCTTCAAAGCTGTTTGCAACAAAAGTGAGATCTTCGTCACCCATATATAAAATATGAATTGTTCCTTTTATGAAATTTAAGAGGTAAGGGTTTCCACCGCTATCGTGACCAAATGGTAAATAGTTTAATTTATCCGGGTTATGCTTCCTGAAATTTTTGTGTTTTTCTTCGATTGTCCATTCGCCATATTTGATGGGAGAGAAAACTTGGACAGTGAATTCTCCAAAATATTCATGAGTGGGCACACCACCATTATTTTTTAAATAAAATGCTTTGAAAGCATAACCTAATTTTGTTCCAATTGTCGTTTCGAAATCATTATATTCTTCAATTGATATGGCTTTTTCTGTAACGAGTAATTTCATTAATTGGTTTTATTGACGGTCTAAAAATTATAGTCCAACAGACCGCTCTAATGTTCGAATTGTAAATTGATCCGCATCCATTTCCGCATTAACGCCAATTGGTAAAGTAAACTTAGGCCCAATATGTCCAAATGCTGCACCTTGGTAAACTGGAAAATTAGCCTGACCAAAGTGTTGGTCGAAAACCTCCTCTAACGAAAATGATTTGTGAGGTTCTTCAGGTTGGCAATTTTTAAACGAGCCTAATACCAATCCATTAATTTTTTTAAAAACTCCGGCTTGTTTCATTTGCCATAACATCCGATCAACCCGATAAGGTTCTTCGCCAATTTCTTCTAAAAATAAAATACTTCCAGTCCAAAATGGTTCGTGCGGTGTTCCAACCATTGCGCTTAACACCGTTAAATTTCCACCTACTAAATGTCCTTGCGCTTTACCAGTAATCCATGTTTTCTGCTCTTCTTTATATTCAGGTGGATTTTTTAAAGTAAACTGTTCTCCAACTACTAGTGCTTTTTTAACGCAATTCATTGTAAAATCTCCCCAAGAGGAATAACCGCATGGTCCATGATAAGCAACTACGCCTGAATGTTTAAAAATGGCATTTACTAATGAAGTAATATCACTAAACCCAATTACAACTTTAGGGTTTGCGCGAATGGTTTCATAGTTTAAATCATCCAATATGCGTTGACAGCCCCATCCGCCGCGCATAGTTACAATGCCTTTAATGGTTTTATCTTCAAAAAATCCCATTAATTCACTTGTGCGCATTTCATCTGTTCCGGCCAAATAGCCTTCTTGTTCGTAGCAGGTTTTACCAACCTTAGTTTTAAAGCCTTGGTCTTGCAGTATATTTTCAATTTTTTCAATGTGACTTTTATTCCAAATTGACCCTGCTGGGGCAGTAATACCAATTAGGTCGCCGCGGCGCAATGCTTTGGGATAAATTGTTGTGCGATTTTGCGTAGCAGCATCTGGAGTGGTGAAAGATGTTAGGGCCGTAGTTCCAACAATTATTCCTGCCGAAGATTTAAGAAAGTCACTGCGTTTCATTTAATATGTTTTTTAAGCATCCTAACTAAAGATACATTTTTTATATTGTCTCAATCCAAATATCCTGCCTTTTGAATGAATCGTTTATTATTTGCATGCGTTAAGCTATCACGTTGAAAATTTTTGGATGCAACCATTCCGGTTTGAAATATATCTATAGTATAAGTTGTCCTAATAAATAAGAATCATGAAAACACTATTTACATTATTATCCTTGGTAATGCTACTTTCTGCACATTCGCAAACATATATGTATGTTGAAGATGTGCTAATTACACCTCTAAGCCCAGTTTCAACATCAGATGAGGTATATATTCAAGTTCTTGGAAATTTTTCTAACCCTGGAGCATATATTGTAGATCATAGTGTAAGTGTTGATGGTTTTACTGTTCAGTTAGAGATTAATGCAGGGCATGATGGTGGTATTCATACAGATGTTCTGGTACCGTTTGATACTACTTTTGCATTGGGAATGCATAGTCCTGGAGAATATACTGTTGAAATTTCAGGAACTGCGGTTGGAGTTTTTGTAGATGATCCGACCAAATTTAATTTTGTGGTAGAAGGTGAAACTGACGGAATTGATGAGGTTGAGCCAATTCAAATTCAGGTTTTTCCTAATCCTGCAGTAAATTACTTGACAATTAATTATGAGGATTGGCAATTGAATTCTATCGTCCAATTGTATACGATTGATTCTAAATTGATGCAAACGCAAGTAATTGAATCTGGATCGACTTTGGTTGACCTTTCAACTATTGAGGATGGAAGCTATATTGTTCAAATTCTAGATCCAAAAGGGAAAGCAATTTTGACAGATCAAATTGTGATTTCAAAATAAATGCGGTAAAACGATCCTCATTCTTTCATTCTTATTGTAAAGAATCATTCTAAATAGGTAAATTTGTACCAGAATTAATAAGTTTCAAATATTGGTTCTTAAATAATTGAAGACATGGAAGAGAAAAGAGTTCCCATTACATTATACGCCGAAATGACCCCAAATCCGCTTACAATGAAATTTGTAGCGAATAAATATTTATTAATTAACGATCAAACTGTACAGTTTGAAAGTGGAGCAGAGGCCAAAGGGTTTTCACCTTTAGCAGAAGCATTATTTAACTTTCCGTTTGTTGATGCTGTATTCATTTCAGGAAATTTTGTTACAATAACAAAAACCAATAATGTAGATTGGGATTTTATTGTGATGGAACTGCGTGACTTTGTGCGCGAGTGGTTAGCTTCAGGTAAAGATGTATTGGTTATGATGCCTTCTAGTACCCCTAAAGTTGATGAAGAAGGAGAACCAAAAGCGCCGCGTAAAACTTTTGCGCCCAACGAACTTGATGAGCCCATTATGCATTTATTAAATGAATATGTGCGACCTGCTGTTGAGAATGACGGTGGAGCAATTGATTATGTTGGATTTGAAGAAGGCGTTGTTACAGTAGAGCTGAAAGGTTCGTGTGCAGGATGTCCTTCATCAACAGCAACTTTAAAAGGTGGAATTGAACACTTGCTACAGTCTAATTTGGAAGAGGTGACAGAAGTTGTGGCTTTGAGTGAGTAAGGTTATTGATCTTCAAAGGCTGTTATAATCGATTTAATGGAGTATTTAACTTCTCCATTATCCAAGGTAAATAAAATTGATTCTGTATCATTTGCAAGTGGATCTAATGCTGGGTTGATTAATGGAGTAAATCTGCTAAACTTTCCAGTTTCAATATTAATAATGTGAATAGGGGAATAAAAATGTGGCGATAAATGCTGTTCGAACAGAATATATTTTCCTATTATTCTAACTTTACCAATAGATGACCAACGGAGTTTTTGAGGTGCGCCTGTTACAAAAACATCACTTATAAATAACCATTTATAAGAAGTACCTTTTTTGGCAATTATGCCATGTTTCGTTTTATAAATTTTGTAGGTTTCATTTTCGGCCGCAAGCTCTAATGTGTCTTTTTTATTTGCATAATGATTATGTGCGTAATAAATCATGAAGCCTTCATCATTCATAATTTCTGAGGATCCAGATGCGGCATGATTGTGGCGGTAAACCCCTAGTAAATCACCTTTCATTTCAATGAAATAATTACCCGGAATTTTAAATTCACCTTTAATCCAAGGTTGTTGTGGATTAACGATTTGGGCAAAAAGAGAATCTTCTGTTAATTGATGGTCGTTTAATTCTGCCGCTAACATCCAACTCAAAGAAGGGTCTGGGCCAGATTGATATGAAGGCAATAGTTCATTTTTAATGGCTTCTAAAAAATCAATATTGGCTATTTTCGTTAATGCCGTTGGAATAATTAGTGTTTGTCTGATTTGGCAAAAACAACCATCAGTTTCTATGGCAAAAATGTCATCATTTATTCCGCTATTTATTTCAATATAAGTACCACCATAGCCCGAGCCACCTTGATAAAATTTTAGCAAAGTGTCAGTATAGCCATCTTTATTAAAATCCTTAAAAATGTAGGTGCTATCATATTGCGCCCAACAAAAATTGAACGCTGTAATTGAAATACCTAAAAGAATAATCCCAAGCCGCATAACTTGGGAAAAAGATACAACTTAATCTTGATACAAAACTGGTTCTTCAATCTCTACATCACTAAATTGTATGCCGTAAGATTGTAATTCATTTAAAATGGGATTGTAAATAGACGCTTTTGTTGGCAGTTCTACACCTTTTAATTGAATGGTTTCGTTCAAAATCATTTTAGCGCAGATGGCAGCAGGTAAACCTACTGTATTACTCATTGCTGTATAAGTTTGATCTTCACCAATTGAAATCATATGTGAATTAATCTCATGAAAATCTCCATTTAATGTGTAAACGAATTTATGCCACATCACAATCATGTCTTTGTCTTCTGGTTCCAAAGTCCATTTTTCTTCTAATATTTTTTGAAGAAATTGTGCAGGCGATACGTCTTCAGTAATGTCAATTTTTTTCTTTTCAAAAATTCCTAACCATTCTAACTTCTCAAACATGATGTCATCCTGATCAATTTTTAAATAGTGTTTCAGTTTTAGTTCAACAGAATCAGTTGGATTATAAGGTAAAAATGAATTAATAAAGTCACGTTTAGTCATGTCTTTACTTCCTTCTAACGTATAAGAATCATCCGTTGCGCCAATTTGTACAAAGGCATTCCATGATTTTGAAAAACCTTTTCTGCGCAAAGTCCCTCTGTATATTGTTGGAATGTCTTGCAAATCGTACACATCTCTATATTTTAAAGAATCGCGATTAGCGTATCCTTCAAATTTCCCAAAACCTTCAATTTCAATCACCTCAGTTCGTCTAAACAATCGGTTGTAAGGAATGTATTTGTATTGCCCTTCTTGTATGAACTTAGCAGCACTTCCTTGTCCGGCTAAAACAACATTTCTTGGATTCCAAGTAAACTTATAATTCCACGGGTTGTTGTCACTTTCAGGTGCTACTAATCCACCTGTAAAAGATTCAAAAATGTGCATTTTACCTCCGCGGCTTTCAATTTCATCTAAAATCTTTTTAGCACTCATATGATCTAAACCTGGAT
>CAKZPK010000497.1 GCA_937139035.1 uncultured Crocinitomix sp.
ATTTTGCACCACGATAATGGCTTCGTAGCTCAACTGAATAGAGTACTTGATTACGGCTCAAGAGGTTCCAGGTTTGAATCCTGGCGAGGTCACCAAAGCGGAGATTCGATCAAAATTGATCGGATCTCCTTTTTTTATGCCTTTGATAAACCTTGCTACCATTGGGATTATCTTGAAAAATGAATTTATTCTAAAGGTTTGAACTCCCCGCTTTTGTTTGTCATAGATAATTCCCTTGGGGAAGATGAAATTCTGCAAGTTTAGTTTTTCTTCTACTTTGCCACTCTCCCACAATAGCAAAGGTTTTAGACTGATTTGAATGCAATAATCGACCATCTTTTCAAGGTTTGAACTGTCCACCATACATTTTGCTAATTCATCCAAAATATCGGCACGTTTGGTTTCATATTTCTTAGTGTTCTTTTCAAAAGATTCGAAGGAAACCTTACCAATTGCATGTCG
Organism: uncultured Crocinitomix sp.; assembly: GCA_937139035.1. GTDB lineage: Bacteria > Bacteroidota > Bacteroidia > Flavobacteriales_D > Crocinitomicaceae > Crocinitomix. The sequence goes on from CAKZPK010000497.1 coordinate 463, forward strand.
CTCATCAATTGATTCGATATATCCTTCTACCTCTTTCAGTTTTCTTTTCAAAAGTTTTTCGCTCTCTCGTTTCTCTTGAAAAACAGTTTCGCAGACTTCAATCGTTCCTTTCTTAATCACTTCGATATCTTCTTCGCTGATTAAAAGGGTTGATAGGACGTTTTTAAACACACTATGTAAGTCTCGCGCACTTTTAGTGGTTTTGCATCCTTTCGTTCTGCATTTGTAATAATACAATCCTTTTTTCTTCACCAAAAAGCCTGTCATGGGGGTATCGCACTCTCCGCACCGCATGAATCGCTTTAAAGGTAAATGGTTATCGTTATTCTGATGAACCAAAGGATGGTTTCTTGTTTCAGCAATGATATTGTTCACACTCAAAAACAGTTTCCTGCTTACCATAGCTTCATGTTGTCCTTCTATTACTTGGTTGGGTAGCATTTTACTCACAATGATACCACAGTAAAAAGGATTTGCAAATATCTCGGCAAGTCTTCGCTCATCTAGCTTAAACCCACGTCGATCTAATTGTCGACAAATCTCCGCATTGGAGTATTTTTTGTCTGCTTTCCAATGGAAGGCTTTGCGGATTAACGCTCCCTCTTCATTGACCACTATTTTCTGGTCAACCGCTTTGCTTCCTTTGTTTAAATTAGTGTACCCTTTAGGTAAACTATGTAAATAATAGCCTTTACGAAGCAACTCACGCATGCCCGTAATGGTTTTGTCTCTGCGTAATTCATTATCCATCTGTCCAAAAAGGAACAAGATGTTTTGTTGAAATGCACCCGCAGGTGTTCTCGGATCAAGCTCTTGCGTCACTGCTAAAGTTACCACACCGTACTTTTTCAGCAGATCATCCGCAATTGATGCTCCGTTTATTCCTGATCTTGAAAATCGCTCGTAGGAATACACAATCACATAAGCAACATCCTTTGATCGTTTGACATACGCCAACATTTTATTAAACTCCTTTCGGTCATCAGTCTTTGCAGATTCGTACGTTCCACCGAAGTATGAAGCCACATTGAGACCTCTGCGCAAGGCAAATTCCTCGCAGTATCTTTTCTGCGATTCTAAACTGGTATTGTCTTCTTGCGAATGATGTGACACACGCGTATAAATCACCGCTTGATTACCTGTTTTTATGCTCTTTGATGCCTTTGGGGCGAAATGTTGAAATAAATCTAAATTGCTCATGGATTAACGTTATTTGCACTAATATAGGATTCCAATATTAAAAAGACAAATCTTTCTATATTATTGATGTATTCGTTGTACTGTTTGATATTGAAAATCCTACCCTTTAAAAGTCGCTTGACTTCTTCAAAATTTAAGACCTCTCGCAGTCGCTTCTTTGCTTCTGCAATTTTGTCTTTGCCACATCTTGCCATGGTCTCTGCCATGGCGCATTCTTCTTCTTCCATCTCCTCTTGTTTTAACTGTTAAACATTCTACTTCCATTATGCCAATAGCATTTTGTAGCACAGCTTTTACCACTATGAATTTTCTGACCGTCATCAGAACCAAATTACTATTAGCATTGATTTAACAAACGTTGATGTCCAATTCCAACTGGCAATTGAAATTGACCAACACAAACCTCGCAATGCACGCCTAAAGTGATTCTATTTCCTTTCGGATCAAATCGATACTTTCCTCAGCTCCTCCGATTAAAAATCGACGCCTCTCTGGATTTCCCTCTGGTGACAAGAATAGCTACACATTTAGCCACAAATGGTGCTTTGTTTCGGATTCGTACGCCTACAATTACATGCAGGTATGACCCATTCTTAGTCGCATTGTTTGTTTTGTATTGTTTTACATTACGTTTATCATTTTTTTTGTAAAGTTCGGGATAATCCCTAATTCTCTTCGCGCCAATGTCGCCAATAGACACAGCATGTCGTATCCAGACCAAATTTGTCGTTTTCGTCGTTCAAAGACATTGCTTTTCTCCTCACTATTTTGACATTTCTGCCAAATATTTTTTTCAACTCTTATTCAAGTTACGTACATCTGATCGATCTCATTTAGAGATTGAATAGTCTTGAATAGAATTGGTCACTATTGATCAGTTTTGAATAGTGGTTTTGTTTTTTAATTCACTCATAAACCTGTTCAGTTCTTAACATTTACCAAGTCAAAAAGCACTCATTTTGGGTTCGCTTTTTTCAACCCCTATTAAGATATGAACAACTCTTCAAATTCATTTAGAGAAGACTCGCTTCCAATCGTAAAAACTCGTAATCACTCGTTTTATGCGTCAAATTCTATTCACTTACGTCAGTAAAATCTGTTGAATATTTAACAGATCAATCTTCAATTTTCGTGACATTTTGATCAAATTTATGATGCAATTTTAGTCCCATTTTTTCAAGCCCTATTAAGATACAAACAACCGCTCGATTTCATTTTCAAAAAGATTTGATTTGATGCAATTTGATTGGAATTGATTTATTTTGATTCGTCAAAAACCAAAATCAATAAGTCTATTTCCTGTTCATTTCTTAACATCTCAATTACTTCATTCTCCATCTATCTCTATATTAAACCCCTATTAAAATTAAAACGGTTTTTCGCTTCTCTAAATCAAGTTACGGACATCTTCTCGATTTCATTTTGAAAATACTCGCTTCTAATCGTAAAAAGTCGTAATTACTCGTTTTATTCGCCGAATTCTATTCATTATCGCAAGTAATTTCTGTACAATATTTCACATTTAAATTCTAATTTATCACCTCAGTTAATCGCATCAAATTCAATTCCTATTTTCGATCCCTTATTTAAAATAAGCATTTTTTCGCGATTTCATTTCAGGGTTGATTAGTCCTGAATAGTATTGGTTACAATTGAATAGTTTTGACTAGTGGTTTTGTCTCTCCATCCACCCAAAAAAGTATTCAATTTTAAACAATCTCCTATTGTGAAAATCGATTTTCACGTCAAATTCAGCATCATAATTTTATGCGCTCTATTTAGTATAAGCAATTTTTAAGGATTTCATTTTCAAAAAGTACCAACTAGTGCCATATTGTGCCATCAAACACCACTTTGTACCACAGTTTTTCATCTCCCACCGTTGAAAAAAGTGTTCGATTTTAAACATCCTTCTTCCCACACCACTTTTAACCTTTATCTTATTCCGCCCATTTGACACTACAAAGTTCGGCATAATCAGCCGATCTCATTTCGTTATTGTCGCGTGGTGTCGTATCATGTCGTTTTCAAACGTGTTTAGCCGTTTTTGTCGCCTAATATTTTGATTTAGAAAGCAAATTTATTGGTGAGAAGACTCTTTTATTAATTCACTTAGCCCTACACTTTCTTCCTCTAATCCAAAATTACGAAGCAATTGAATCAATGCACCAATTGAATGGGTGAATTCGCTTTTAATTGAATTAGCAGAAACTTCATTATAATCTGCAATAAGCTTGATTGCGGTTAATAGGTTGGTTTTTATCAATTGTAATTCGTTATAGTCTGCAACGGTTACTTTAACAAAAAAGCCTTTGGAGTTGGGTTCAGGAATGAGTGTCGTACAATGGTTTTGTACGAAATCCTTTCGGTTTTCGGGTGAATTCATATTACTTGTTTTTAGGAAGCGGATAATCCGCAGTTATTTAAAAAAATCTCGGCAAATTTAGGTGTCCTAGCATACAAGTATACCCACGCCGTTTCCAGTTATGCGCACCATATTTGCCGAGAAGTGTCTTTATTGTTGTAATCATGAACTTGTATTTAGGAGATGCTAAGTAATGAAAATTAATTGAGAAATGGAAATTTATTTGTTTTGTGGGTTGAAAAATCTAGTTAATTGTTCAAAATCAAGAAACCCAGTAAAATCAGCACGCTCCCTCACACTCCGTCACGCTCCCCCACGCTCCGTAATGACGTTTTTCTTTGAAAAAGTATTGAAAAGACAAATAAATGAGCATTTTTAGGTCAAGAACTATGTCAAAGAAAAATTGGTGGAAAATAGAAGATGAAATACTTGAGCGATATTCAAAAAATCATTCGTTTAGAATACAGAAAAAAAATTATCCAGATCAACTACTAGTTAGACATTCAAGAAATGCTTTTCGAGCAGAGGTTATTTTAGGAATATTAATGATCATTTTACCTTTCCTTTTTCTAATTCCTCATCCTGAAATTGAAACTTTTATCGGGATTACTATTGCTTCATTGTTTGGTGTAGTAGTTATTTTGGGTGCAAAAAGAAAGTTAGAAAGCAACAACTATGATTTAACAAAAGAAGGAATTCGTTATAAGCAAAAAATGATTGATTGGGATAATATTTCAGAAATACAAAAGGTTCGATTAAAGGAACGACATAGGCGCGAAACATTGAGGGTTTTAGATAAAAATGGCATTTCATTATTCGATCTTCCATTCACTTCTGACTTGAATCCTAAACCTTATGTGATCAAAACATATTTATTATTCCTGCTTAATAATTGTGATAATTAGCTGTTTTCCGATAAAGAGCCGTTATTTAAAAGCAAAATCAAGAAACCCAGCAAATTCAGCACGCTCCCTAATGTTTTAGTCACGCTCCCTGACATTCTGTAATGAAATAATCATTCTAAAAATCAGTAAAAATTGATTAAGTTTGAGATATTGAAAGAACAAATGACCGATTTATCCCAAATATTATCCCATTTACCTGCCGAAAGAGTTGCAGACCTTGAATTTATTCGAGATAAAATTGTTGCAACGCACCGTGTTGATTTCATTGTACTTTTTGGCTCGTACGCCAGAGGAGATTATAAAGAAGAACGCGGAGCAGAACAAGGGAAGAAAAGTGATTTTGATATTTTGGTTGTTACGGAAGATAAAGAGCGTAGAAAGCAAGTGATTTCTAAATTGCGTAATGCGTTTCGGGATATGGAAATTCCTGTTCAATTAGTTGTGGAGAAGATCACTACAGTTAACCATGCTTTGGAAGAGCATCAATATTTCTATACGGATATTAAACGTGAAGGAATTGAGTTGTTTAATTCGGGACGTTACGATTTCGCGGCCTTTAAGGAACTTTCTGCTACGCGGAGACGGAAGATAGCGGAAGATGATTATAACTATTGGTACACCCAAGGAAAAGACTTTTTAGAAATCGCCGATTTTTGTACTGAAAGAAATTTACTTGGTAAAGCTTCATTTAACTTGCAGCAGGCCGTTGAAATGTGCTATACTGCAATTGAAATGGTGTTTAGCCATTATAATCCACATGAGCATAATTTACAGATTTTACGCGACCGAACATTAAAGTTTGATGCACGGCTTAAAACTGCTTTTTTGTATGATACGGAAGAGGAGAAGGCCTTGTTTGATCAGTTGAACTTTGCTTATATTGGTGGAAGGTATCGCAATGAGGAGGAGTTTCCTGTTACTCAGGCTAAGATTGATTTTTGGAGGCGTGAGGTGGAAGGGTTTTTGGAGTTGACGGAGGTAGTTTGTTTGGATCGAATTGGGGAGTTTAGAGATTTGGAAGCGTAGTTTTCATTTTTATTTCGGGTATTATTTTCTTGTGTTTGGGTGGATAACGGTCTGCTTGGGCAGAATTCTTCTGTTTCTAGGTGTTTTTGGGTTAGTTTTCTTTGAAAAACGGGTATTTATACTGTTTTAAATTTCAAGGAAATTTGATTTCTTTGAAAGTTTGTCCTTAACCTATGAAAATAAAAAAAATTAAAGTTCAAAACTTTCGATTACTCAAAGATTTTGAAATTGACTTAGAAGATGAATTATCCTTAGTGATTGGTAAAAACAATACAGGTAAAACTTCTTTGCTTACCGTTCTGAATAAATTTTTGAATACAGGAAGTTTTTCTTTTGACGATTTTAACATTGACCTTAAAGATCAGCTAAAGAAGCTCATGTCTGAATCAATATCAGATGATTACAATTCATTAGGAATCACGCTTAAATTATTTATTGAATATAATAGAACTGATTACTTAGCAAACGTGAGCCAGGTAATGATGGATCTTGATCCACAAAACAACTATATTGTTTTGGCTTTTGAATATTTAATGGATGCCGATAAGCTGAAATTATTAAAAGAGAGTTTTGAAGAGTTTAGGGTTAAAGAACTAGCCAAAAAAACTGAAAAAAATGGAAAAGGAGAAGAATATGAAGTAAAGGACTTATTCTTTTATTTAAGAAGAAATCATTCGATATATTTTGATCTATCAACCAAATCAGTCCTCTATGACATAGTAGAGAAGAAAGAAGACGATTCCAAATTTCTTGATTTAAGAGATTTCAAGAATGTAGTTAAGAACATCATTAATTTTAAATATATCTCTGCAAAAAGAGGGGTTAACAATAAAGAAAATGACAAAACTCTGTCTTTACAAACTTCTGAGATTTATGAAAAAACTGAATCAAAAGATGAGAATGATGAAGAGATCGAAAAATTCAAAGATCAACTTATTGAAACGGACGATTCGTTAACTGAAATTTATAAGCCATTATTTAAAAAAGTTGTAAATAAGGTTAAACGATTTGGAGGTGTAAAAGAAAATGATTCCCTAATTAAAATTGAATCATCTCTACAGGATAGAAACTTGCTTAAAGGAAATACTACAGTTAAATATACTCACGAAAAGGATGTGCTTCCTGAGCACCACAATGGTTTAGGTTATATGAATCTAATTAGTATGATTTTTGAAATCGAAATACTGATTCAAGACTTTAAAAAGAAAAAAGATGAGAAACCGGCGGACATAAATTTGCTATTTATTGAGGAACCCGAAGCACACACTCATCCACAAATGCAGTACATTTTCATTAATAATATTAAAGAGTTTTTAGGAGAGGGAATTGTTAAAGGAGATGATAGTCGCGAATTACAAACAATTATTTCAACACATTCATCTCACATTGTTTCAGAATGTAAATTCAATGATATTAAATATCTTAAGAAAGAAAATGCTAATGGTATTGTTTCTAAAAATTTAAGTGCTTTAGAAAAGGATTACTTAGAAAACGGGAAAGAACAGGCCTATAAATTTCTGAAGCAGTATCTCACTCTTCATAGGTCAGAACTTTTTTTTGCAGATAAAGCAATTCTAATTGAAGGAGATACCGAAAGAATTTTGCTTCCTGCAATGATGAAAAAGATAGATCAAAAT
>CAKZPK010000498.1 GCA_937139035.1 uncultured Crocinitomix sp.
GGATTTGGCGGTTGCCCTATGGCGGCTGATGATTTAACAGGAAATATGCCAACCGAAGGAATGAAGGCATATTTTGATGAAAATAAAATTGGTACTAATCTTGATGAGAATGAATTTCAAATAGCAATGCAGCAAGCACTACAAGTGTTTCCGCTTTAATAATGTAGCTATAGAAAATTTAATAAAGTAACGGATATGAAGAATTGGATTATAATAACACTTTTATTAATGCTCAGTTTTGGAGCAAAAGCAGGTGAATTTGAAGAGCAGCTAGACCATTTTACAAACATTAAAGCAGCTGGTAATTTTAAAGTAACGCTTAAAAAAGGTGAAAAGGAAATGGCAAGCATCATTAATGAAGATGCTAATGTTGATGATGACAAGATCATTTTAGAAGTAGAGGAGGACGAATTGAGCATAAGAATAAAAGGCGATACTTATAAAGAGCGTGTTTTAGAGATTATAATCACTTATGTTGAATTAGAAACGGTTACCTCTAAATTGGGGTGTAGGTTGACTATTGAAGATTCTTTGAATACCGATAAGATTGAGTTTATTTCTGATTCGGGCGGGAAAATAAGAGCTACAGTTACGGCAAAAAAGATATTTGCAACAGTGAGTGCAGGCGGTTCAATTCACCTTGATGGCACAGCTAATACGGCTTATTATAAAGTTAAGGCCGGTGGAACAATTGGTGCAGTGAGTGTAAAAGCAGACAAAGTAGAAGCAACAGTAAAGGCTGGTGGAGAAATTATTTGCTCAGTTGAAAATGACTTGTCCATTAAAATAACAAGTGGAGGAAGCGTAAGTTATTATGGAGATCCGGAAGGATATGAACAAAATATAACATTGGGAGGTAAGATTCATAAAATGACTAAAACGTAATAAAACTATGCCAAATTATAAGCAGTTTTCGGTTTTTATAATTGTATTGTTTTTGTTTTCATGCGGAAATGATACAGAGAATGACGAGGTAGAAATTGACCCCTTTATTTCAGTAACAACCATTATAGATTCAACTTATCCTGAGTTAGATCCCACGGCGGTTGATATTATGAGTAAACTGCAAATTTGCACAGTTTTAGATACTGTTTTAACATTGCCTCCTTGCTCTGCAGAAATTTATAGAATATTTCAATATAGAACAGATAAGGACTATAAAGATGGTTTTATTGTAGAGATGGTTCCTGGGTTATATGGATCTCCTGTTCATCAAATTGTTATTATTGAAAATTACTTTGGTAAATACAGAATTGTCAATCAATATTTGGGTTATTTAATTGAGATGCGCTCAACACATGAAGGGTATCATGATTTACTAATTGGCTATACTGATCCAGATCTAGGAGTGGTGGCTATTCGTCATGAATGGCAAGGAGAGAAATATGATGTTGTTGATGTAGAAGAAATCAATCATCACTATGTAAAGCCAGAGATGAAAGATTCTATTAATTCCATCTTTCTACCAGCATTTGCTGGAGGACATTAGGAAAGCTAACTGTACTGCAATTTATATTGGTGTAATTAATCAATTTGAAAAACTTAAATGGCCCTTATAGGGGGATTGATTCTGGTACTGAATCTGTTCGTTTAAGCAATAATCAATTTCGGTTTATGAAAAATCATAATGGACATATGACACAAGACTTATATCAAAAAGCAATGAAGTTTGCTGGAGAAAAACACAGTAAACAAAAAGTGCCAGGCTCAAGTGCAAACTATTTATTACATATTTCTAATGTCGCAATGGAGGTTTTAGTTGCATATAATTTTGACAGTTCATTTGATCTTGATTTTGCCATTCAAACCGCAATATTGCATGATACGATTGAGGATACAGATGCAGACTTTGATGAAATTAAAACGAAGTTTGGAGAACCAATAGCTAGAGCCGTGCAAGCTTTAACCAAAGATGATAAATTACCATCTAAGGCTGAAAAAATGACCGATAGTTTGAAGCGAATTAATCAACTGCAAAAGGAAGTTGGGCTGGTTAAAATAGCAGATCGAATTACTAATTTGCAAACACCCCCAAGTCATTGGAGCAAAGAAAAAATTGCAGCATATTGTGAAGAAGCGAAATTGATTGCACAAACATTAGCCAATAAAAACACTTATTTAAATGAACGCCTTGAATCTAAAATAATAGATTACACAGCACAGATGAATTTAGTGTAGCATATTCGTGATATAAACCCAACTAATGCTTTAACACCATTACTGTAACATCATCTATTTGATCTAAATCTTGTTTCCACAATTCTAATTCTTCAAAAAGAGAATCTACTTGTTTTTGACTGTCTAAATGATGAATACCTTGAATGTATTCTAAAAAACGCCTTCTTTTATATTTCTGCGGTTTATTCCTTTTTGAGTCAGGACTCATTCCAAATTGATCAAAATAGCCGTCACTAGAAATGTATAAGGTATCACCTTCATTCAACTGAATCTCGTGTAGTTCAAAATCCTGCTCAATTTCGTAGCTGCCAACAGGGCATTTAGTTGCGGTATAAGAAATGATTTCAGATTTCGAATTAACAATATATAGGTTAACATAACCTCCAGAAAACTGTAGCGTACCATTTGAACGATTATACAAACATAGCGCTGCATCCATTGAGTCAGAATAAGTTTGATGCTCATTGGTCGTAAACCTTCCAGTTGCAATCTGCCGTAACTTGGAAAGAATAATTGAAGGATCTTCCC